>NZ_CEYEMI010000005.1:61970-104449 GCF_982810325.1 Paraperlucidibaca sp. | reverse complement strand
GATTCAGCCAGCATTCGCGATGTGATTTTGTTTCCGCATATGCGGCCTGAGGTTTGATATGGGCAACGCACTACGTGATCAGGCAAACGCGCCTTATCTAAAAGCAATTTATGTATTGTTTGGAGTTAGTGTCATTTTTAATGTGTTGTTTCCAGTGGCGTTTATTTTAACCGCATTGCAGCGCTCGAAAGCGACGCAATGGGCAGTGAGTCATTATCGATATTTACTGAAATATAGTCTGTGGGCATTTAGCTTCATGTTGTTGAGTGCTGTGCTAATTTATTTGAAAGTAAGTTTAGGCATGTGGTTGGTGATACCGATTAAGATATGGTTTGCCTACATTATTTTTGTAGGTGTAAGTGCGCTGTTGAAACAGCAGTCGGTTTAATTTAAAGCATAAAAAAACCCGCCTAGGCGGGTTTTTTTATGCTTTAGCCTTAGTTAAGGGAAGAACGAGGCGATAGCAGGGGTTATGGGTTTGCGGGAAGTAGTGCAAGAAACCTTGTTGGTAAGGTAGTGAGGCCGGGTGGGAGGCCGGAGCTGAGGCCGGGAGGGATCCCGGGAGTGTTGCCAGGTTTGCCACCCGGTTTGCGAGTGCCATTGATAAGATCGACAACGCCATTGCTGAGAGGTGCCAGTGGAGTTTGACCCAGTGTGCTATCTAGGCCATCAGCCAGTGGCACGGTAAGTGCTGAAAGCGCATCGGTTGCTGGCGCTAGGGCATCACCTAGTGGAGTAGTAATTACGCCGAGGGGGTTATCGCCAAAGGTGTCAGCACCGGGGATTGAGTCGGCAGCAGGAAGTGAGTCAGCACCTGGAAGCGCGTCAGCACCTGGAATCATCGCGGCTAGAGTTTCCAGCGCAGCAGTGATTGGGTTATCGCCTAGTAGGGCCATGAACTCTTCAGGTGAAGTAGGGATGCCGGGAGTGTTGCCAGGCTCGCCACCGGCTTCGCCAGTGCCATCGATGAGATCGACAACACCATTGCTGAGAGGAGCCAATGGGGTTTGACCCAGTGTACCGTCCAGGCCATCAGCCAATGGCACGGTAAGTGCTGAAAGCGCACCGGTCACTGGCGCTAGGGCATCACCCAATGGCGTAGTGATTACGCCGAGTGGGTTGTCGCCAAAGGTGTCCGCACCTGGGATTGAATCGGCACCGGGGAGCGCGTCAGCACCTGGAATCATCGCGGCTAGAGTTTCCAGCGCAGCAGTGATTGGGTTATCGCCTAGTAGGGCCATGAACTCTTCAGGTGAAGTAGGGATGCCGGGAGTGTTGCCAGGCTCGCCACCGGCTTCGCCAGTGCCATCGATGAGATCGACAACACCATTGCTGAGAGGAGCCAATGGGGTTTGACCCAGTGTACCGTCCAGGCCATCAGCCAATGGCACGGTAAGTGCTGAAAGCGCACCGGTCACTGGCGCTAGGGCATCACCCAATGGCGTAGTGATTACGCCGAGTGGGTTGTTATTACCGCCGCTATCACCACCAATGCTAGGTAATGGCGATGAGCCATCACCAATAGTGTTTGTAGTGCTTGCAGATATGTCGGTACAGACGTCGTATACCTCAATGGAGGTACCCAAGTCAGCAGAAAGACCACCACCTACCGTAATTGTCAGGGTTTGGAAAGCCTTCGTTGCAAACCCACCTAAAACATACAACGGTTGTACGGAGCCTGGCGCTAGGTTGTCTACTCCGAGAGGGTCAACATTGCCGTCATAACCGGCTGTTAGCAGCTCCAAAGCAAAGCCACCTGTCTGGTCTGGTCCGCCGAAAGACTCGCCGCCATCAGTAGTTACTGTAATAGCCTTGGCTAAGCTTAGCTCCACTAAACTTCGTGGCACGCTAATTTTAAAGGCAGCGAGTTTTCCTGCTGCAACTTTCTGGGGCAGCGTTACTGAAATACCAACTTTCCCTGTCAATGCGCCATCGGTAAATAGGCTATCTGCGAGAGCAACTGCGTTGTTCACCTTGGCAAACGTCTCGCCATTGCCGTCAGCGGCCGAGGCAGGAGAGTCCACGCCGCAAATATCAACGAGAGAACCATTAAGCAGAAGATTACTTAATGAGCAGAGGCCGCCCTGTTTGACTGCTACTGCCACGCTTCCAGTGGGTGCGAAGCCTGTACAGCTGTAGCCAGTTTTCAGGTCGGCTACTGCAGGGCAGGTAGGAGTTGCTGTGCCAGTACCGCAAGTGAAACCATCGGTGTCACAAGCATCACCTACACCATCTTTATCCGAGTCGAGCTGATCACGATTTGGAGTTAATGGACAGTTGTCACCATCGGTCTCTTTTACACCGTCACCATCTTGATCTGTATCGCAAAGATCTCCTTTGCCATCATTGTCCGAGTCTTTTTGATCGGCATTTGAGAGTGATGGGCAGTTATCATCATCGTTTGCCACATTATCGCCATCACGATCTGGATCACACACATCGCCGATGCCATCACCATCAATATCGCCTTGATTAACGTTGGATACTAGCGGGCAGTTGTCTTTATCATCGAAGATCTCGTCACCATCTTCGTCGCTGCATGCATCACCTGTGTTGACTACACCTGGGATGTTGCTTTCGTTGAAGTCAGCCTGATTGGTGTTAGGGGTGAGTGGACAGTTGTCTACATCGTCGGGAATTGAGTCGTTATCTGTGTCGCCATCACAGGCGTCACCTTTGCCATCGCCGTCTTTGTCGGGCTGGATTCCGTTGATTGGTGGGTTGTTAACCAGTGGGCAGTTATCGACAGAGTTTGAGACGCCATCGCCGTCACGATCTATATCGCAAACATCACCAAGCCCATCGCGATCTTGGTCTGCTTGATCATTGTTGGCGTTCTGGGGGCAATTATCTTGGTTATCAAACAGGCCGTCAGAGTCAGAGTCATCGCAGACATCGCCTAGGCCATCGCCATCTTGATCTTTTTGGTCAGCATTTGGTATGAAGCGGCAATTATCGACAGTGTTTAAAATGCCGTCATTATCAGAGTCATTCTCGCAGGCATCGCCGCTGGGAGTGCTGTCAGAGTTTTCTTGGCCTGGGTTAAACACAAATGGGCAGTTGTCCATCGCGTTCAATTTTCCATCGCCATCAGTATCTGAGTCACAGACATCGCCAACACCATCTTGGTCTTGGTCGGCTTGACTGGGGTTGCCATTCATTGGGCAGTTATCTGCTGTATCCAAGATGCCATCGCTGTCGCTGTCTTGGCAAGCATCGCCAATATTATTGCCATCGGAGTCAGTATTGGGATTGTTTGGCGTAGTTGGACAGTTATCCTCCGAGTCCTTAATACCATCGCCATCTTGATCGCCTTCACATGCATCACCAATGCCGTTATTGTTGGAGTCAATCTGATTCTCGTTAGACACTGTCGGGCAGTTATCTGGCGAGTTTAAAATGTTGTCACCGTCGATGTCGGGATCACAGAGGTCGCCGACTCTGTCTTCATCAAGATCGTTTTGATTTGGGTTAAAAGTTGTTGGGCAGTTATCGCCAATATCTGGTACGCCATCGCCATCAGTGTCAGGTTTAATTTGACCACTTGTGTTGTCGTTAGAGGTTGTGCCGGTCCCGTTCTTCGCCGAATCGCCGCCACAAGCAGTAAGCGTGAGCGCTACTGCGGTGAGGCCGATCAGCATGTATTGTTTGCTTTTGAGCAATATCATGATGTTAGTCCTTTAATTAAAATCTTAGTTTGCTTCTGAAATGCTGAGTAAGAACTCAACACGTCGATTTTTGGCGCGATTTTCAGCGCTGTTATTTGTTACCAAAGGCATGGTTTCACCCAGGCCTATCGCTTGAAAACGTTTGCCATCTAAGCCTTCAGCAATCAGTGCGCTACGCACGGCAGCGGCACGCGCGAGTGATAGGCGTTGGTTGCTGTTGTCGCTGCCAACATCATCGGTATGGCCGGCGATGATGGCGCGTAGGTTGGCTTGTTTTTCAAAGAATTTAGCGGCTTCGCTAATGCTCGCTTTTGAGGCGGCAGTTAGTGTGGCTTTATTCGTGTCAAATTCGATGTTGTTGAGTGTTGCTGCTTGGGCAATGGCACAGCCGGTGTTGTCTGTGCGGACGCCGGCCAGTGTGTCTGGGCATTGGTCGCGATCATCGGCGATGCCATCATTGTCGGTGTCAGCTGGAGCAACCTCTTTAATGATAGGAGCTACGGCAGGTGCTGGCACTTCACGAATCACTTCTACTTCGCGGATCACCTCTACGCGCTCGACTTTGCCTAATGGCACTTCGACACCAGCACTTAGAGTGGTATCGAAAATATCTTTGCTATTAAAGTCGTCATACACGCCTTGAACCTCTATTCGGCCACGCACTGTTTTACCGATGAGTTTGGTTAGGCCGAGACCGACATGAGCGGTTAGGCCATCTTCATCGAGAAAGTTAGTGTCGTTGTGCACATAGCCCGCGCCAGCGAGGACATAAGGTGTGAATTCATCGCGATCGCCAAATGAATACATCAGCGAGCCGGTTAATGCTTGGCGAAAGTAGTTGGTATCTTGGGTTTTATTGGTTTTTAGCGTGCTGGCATTGGCGGCAATCTCAAACGCCCAGCGCTCGCCCCAGCTCGTGATGGGAATATCTAACGCGCCAGTTACGCCGTAGCCGTGGTCAACATTTTGACGGCTATCATCGGTGGCATTGAACATGGCGCCTATATAAAAGTTGTATACGCCGTTGGTTTGCTCAGGAACATCAGCGAGTGCAGCGCTGCATGTAGAGGCTAGTAGGGCCGCTGCGGCTAGGCGTGAAATAGGCATGACAAGTTCACTCAAGTGTTATTGTTGTGTGTGAGTGAATTTATCACGCAAGTGTAAACTTGTTGAGCATTACATCAGGTTTTTGGTAATTTTGTGTAAACGAATTTCTGGCATTTTCTCTGCATAGCCTCGACAAAAGTCGTAGCAGATAGCTTACAATCCGCCGGTTACTTCCTGCGGTAATCTGCCGCTTTTACCGAGTCGCTCCTCTATTCACGTATGATGGGCGGCTTAAACGCAAGATGAGGACGAACCATGCAGATTGGTATCCCCGCGGAAACTCTGGCTGGCGAGACGCGTGTCGCTGCAACTCCAGAGACCGTAAAGAAGTTTGTGGCTATGGGCTGCAAAGTTGTTGTGCAAGCTGGTGCTGGTGTTGCCGCTAGCTGTATCGACAGCGCCTATGAGGCCGCTGGTGCCAGCATCGCTGCTAGTGCTGCTGATACATTAAGTGCATCAGATATTGTGCTGAAAGTTGCTGCACCAACCGCTGATGAAGTGGCCTTGATGAAGCAAGGTGCAACTGTACTGGCTGCTTTTGCACCTCATCAAAACACTCATTTCGATGCTTATGCCGCTAAAGGTCTGACCTGCGTTGCGATGGAATTGATTCCGCGCATCACGCGCGCACAAAGCTCCGATATTCTGTCGTCGCAAGCTAACGTGGCCGGCTACAAAGCCGTGCTCATGGCTGCGAACGAATACGCTGGCCTATTTCCCATGATGATGACCGCTGCTGGCACTATTAAGCCTGCGCGCGCCGTAATCTTGGGTGTTGGCGTGGCTGGCCTACAAGCCATCGCGACCGCTAAGCGCTTAGGTGCTGTGGTGGAAGCGTCAGATTTGCGTCCTGCTGCACGCGAGCAAGTTGAATCGCTCGGTGGTCGCTGGTTAGACGTGCCAATGAGCGAAGAAGAGGCCGCCAAAGCCTTGAGCACGGGCGGTTACGCTTGGCAGCCATCGCCAGAATACATCCGTGATCAAGCGGCTGTGGTCGATAAAGCGGTGTCGAATGCCAACGTGGTGATTACCACGGCACAGATTCCTGGTCGTAAAGCGCCGACATTGGTGAAAGCCGAGACTGTTGCGAAGATGAAGCCAGGTTCGATCATTATCGATATGGCCGTGAGCTCAGGCGGTAACGTCGAAGGTTCGCAGCTCGATCAAATCGTGGTGACTGAAAACGGCGTGCGCATTGTCGGTATTGGCAACATTCCGGCATTAGTGGCAACTGAAGCTTCTGCTTTATATGCCCGCAACATGCTGAATTTCTTAGCGCCAATGCACAACAAAGAAACCAGCGAGATCGTCTTGAACCGTGAAGATGACATGGTTAAGCCCACGCTGATTGTTGATGCCGGCACGGTCAACTACCAAAAACCGAATTGATCGGGAGCTTTCCAAATGATTGATATGTCTCAGGTAAGTCAGTTGGCAGAGCACGCTACCAGCGTGCCATTTGTCACTACCTTTACCATTTTCGTGCTGGCTATTTATGTCGGCTACTACGTGGTTTGGGGCGTAACACCTGCGCTGCACACACCATTAATGGCGGTAACCAACGCATTGTCCGGCATTATTATTGTCGGTGCCATGCTGCAAACCGTGGCTACGGGCACAGACCCTGCTGCGCTGCAAACCATTACCCCCACCAGCCTTTTGGGCGCTTTCGCTGTTTTCTTGGCCAGTATCAACATCTTCGGCGGCTTTGCTGTTACCGAACGCATGCTTGATATGTTCAAGAAAAAGAAGAAGTAAGGAGCGACTCAAATGAGTGATTTTGCACAATACGCCGACTGGTTCTATTTGGTCGGCTCTGTTCTGTTCATCCTGACCCTGCGCGGTTTGTCGGGTCCAAAAACAGCCATCATGGGTAACCGTTACGGCATGATCGGCATGACGCTGGCCATTCTGACCACGTTCTTTGTTGCGCCTAACCCAGTGCTCGGCATGATCATCGGCGCGATGATTGCTGGTGCTGTGGTTGGCTTGGCGCGTGCGCGCACTGTGCCGATGACGCAAATGCCTGAAACTGTGGCGATGATGCACTCCTTGGTGGGTCTCTCGGCTGTCTGTATCGCTATTGCAGCGGTATTGCACGAAGGTGTTCATCACGACGCATTGCACCGTTTTGAACTCTTTGTTGGCTGCTTTGTTGGTGCTATCACCTTCACGGCCTCGGTCTTTGCTTATGGCAAATTGGCCGCGAAAAAGTGGGCGAAATCGGTTAGCGGCGTTTGGGTGAAACCACTGCAAGCTATCTTGTTCTTGGGCATGGTTGGCTTTGGCATGGTGTATTTCCGCACTGAAGATCTCAACGCCTTCTACGCCATGACAGCCTTAGCATTGGCATTTGGCCTTATCTGGATCGCCCCCATCGGCGGTGGCGATATGCCTGTGGTGGTATCGCTGCTGAACTCGTTTTCGGGTTGGGCTGCTGCCGGTATCGGCTTCACACTGAACAACCCAATGCTGATCATCGCTGGTTCGCTAGTGGGTTCGTCAGGTGCCATTCTCTCCTACGTCATGTGTAATGCCATGAACCGTTCGCTACTGAACGTGCTCTTCGGCGGCTTCGGTACTACAGCAGTTGCTGCTGCTAGCGGCGATGGCACAGAGAAGACACACAAGTCTGGTTCGGCTGAAGATGCGGCATTCATGATGGCTAATGCTGATTCTGTTGTCATTGTGCCTGGTTATGGCTTGGCTCAAGCGCGTGCGCAAAACGCCGTGAAAGAACTAGCAACGGTGCTGAAAGAGCAGGGCGTGAAAGTGCGCTATGCCATTCACCCGGTTGCAGGCCGTATGCCTGGCCACATGAACGTGCTGTTGGCAGAGGCCGATGTGCCATACGAAGACGTGTGCGAGATGGACGAAATCAATAGCGATTTCGCCTCTACCGACGTAGTTCTGGTCATTGGCGCTAACGATGTGGTTAACCCCGCAGCGAAAGATGATCCAGCATCACCGATCTACGGCATGCCAATTTTGGAAGCTAGCCGTGCGCGCACCGTGATGGTGATTAAGCGTTCGATGGCAACAGGCTATGCTGGCCTTGATAACGACCTGTTCTATCTAGACAAAACCATGATGGTGTTTGGCGATGCCAAAAAAGTCTTGGAAGAAATGGTTAAAGGCGTTACCGGCGGCGGTCACTAATTCATTTGAGTTAGTCCCCGCGGGATGTTGAAAAAAACCACGGCCCATGCCGTGGTTTTTTTTGCTCTCGATTTGCCTAGACGACTGGAGTTACAAAAATACTCAGTATTTTTCATACCCCCTAAACGGGGGATTGTCGGCTCACTAGCGCTAAAATTATATTTGCCTTGAATTAAATATAAAGGCTGAGCCTCCATGAAAAAACTACTCATAGCCGCTACTGTAGCGGCTAGCTGCTACGCACCAATGGCAATGGCTGGCTGGGGCGATTTGCTCAGCGCCGCTGCGAATATCGCCAATCAAAGCGCTGGCAATAACGCTGGTAATGAGCAAGCAGCCGCTGCTATTGCTGCCGCTGCAGCCAACTTAAACGCCTATGGCACTGTGGCCGCTAACCCAGCAACCATCCAGCAAGGTCTTGCCCAAGCCCTAGCAAACCAAGCTCAGGCCAATGGTCAGACGCTGACACCAGCTCAGCAAAAAGCGCTAGTAGCTGCCTATGCGCAAGCCGCTGCTAATGCTCAAGGCCAAGCAGCGGCATTGACGGCACTTCAGCAGCAGCAGTTGATTAAGCAGGGCATGACTCCCGCACAGGTGCAGGCCTATGCTCAGCTACAAGGTGTGACGCCAGAGCAGCTGCAAGCGCTCGCGCAAGCACAAGTCAACGCCATGACACCTGCGCAACGCAAACAGTATCAAGCAGCCCAGGCGCAGGCTTTGGCTCAAGCACAACAGCAAATTCAAGCACAACAAGTAGCAGCTGGCCCTTGTCAGGCGTCAGCTACATCAAAAACCGGTGGCTTAGGTGGCATGTTCGGCAAAATGGCCGGCGGCATGTTGAAGTCGGGCCTAGTGCCAGGCATGTCGGCTGAAGCAGCGGCAACTGCTGCATCGGTGGCTGAAAGCGCCGGAGCAATGGCCGACTGCGTACCCCAGTAAACGTTAAGCAATAAGTGTTAAGTCCGCACCTTGCGCCGCAGCAGCTGCGCAAGGGCGGTACTCACCGCGAGCAAACCCATGCTCGCGGTCACCGTTACCAAAGAGCCATAGCCGCTACAATTTAGCGATGCGCTGCCGCACATATCTGGCGGCGTGCTTATCGGCTCATCTGAATAAATACAGCTAATACCAAATACTTTGCCAGCCTCGAGAGGGTAGCCATGATGCTTGCGCAGGCGTTTGCGTAAACGCGCGAGCAGTGGATCTTGCTCAGTGAGCGCTAGGTCGGCCATATGCAAACGCGTAGGATCCATTTTGCCGCCAGCGGCACCGCAAACCACCAATACATTGCGATGACGGCGTGCATGTAGCGCTAGTGTGAGTTTGGCTTTTGCATCATCGCAGCAATCTAAAATGATGTCGGGCTGTGGCGTGAGAATATCCAGCGCATTTTCCCGCGTCAGAAAATCATCAACCACTCGCACTTGGCAGCGCGGATTAATATCTCGTACGCGCTCAGCCAAAACTTCGGCTTTGCCACGGCCAAAGGTTGATGTCATGGCTGGAAGCTGGCGATTCACATTGGATGCAACCAACACATCAAGATCAACTAGCGTGAGCTGGCCGATGCCATTGCGAGCAAGTGCTTCTAATGCCCAAGAGCCAACGCCGCCAAGGCCGACTACTACGGCATGGCTATTTTGGAAGCGCTCAAGTGCGACGTCGCCATAGACTCGCGCCACGCCAGCAAAGCGGCGCTGGTGATCGTCATCAATAAGGGGGTCTAGCGTAGGGGTAGGCTCGGTCATAAATCGGGGTGCGCAAGCGGGTTATTGTAGGCTCGCAGGCAATGGGCAGCTGAGCAAGTAAGGGTCAAATAGCTGGCCTGCATAGAGCCGGCCATCGAAGGATTGTACGCTGCTAATGGCACTAATTCGTTCGCCGCTATCTGTAAAAATAACGCGACTGGCACCCGTGGTGGGATTGATAGCATAAATTTTGGTTGGCGATTGCGACGCAGGGCGCTGCCAATGCAAGCCAAGACCTATGAGTGATGGGTAGGCACTGCTGAGCAGGTCGCCATTGCTCGCAACGCTGAGGCCGTCGAGTAACGATAGTGCTGTCACGCTGGTGCGCTCGCTAAGCTGGCCATCTTTGCCACGCTTGAAGCGCACTAAACCCTCGCCCAATGTTTGCGTGACCCAAAGATTATCACCGCGAATAGCCACGCCATTGGCGATGGCAAATTGACCAGCGGCGACGCGCCAGCCTTCGCCTGGGCGATACATCACCACGGTAGCTTTGCGCTGTAAAAATAGCCACTCGACGATGCTGGCACCATTGGCGCGCTCGTTGGTGACATAAAGTGTGCCATCGGGCGCGATGGCGATATCGTTGGGCGCACTCAGTAGCGGAGAGGTGAGCAGCTCGTGAAAGCGTAGCTGATCGTCAAGCACTTCATAGACTGCGATGCTGTGCTGATCGCTGATTAAGTCACGATCGTGGCTGATGACATACAGCCACCAACGACTGTCAACGTGTCGAAGCGCCATGCCTTGAGGGCGAAATCGAAATTTTTCGGGCTCGCCGACGCGTGGCAAGACCACCATGGCATTCATGCTTGGCGTATAAGCGTAGATCTCGCCAGTGCGTGCAAAATGTCGACGATCGTGACTAGAAATTAAGAGTCGCGGCGTATCTAAAGCCTGCGAGATGACCTTGTCGGGCCCCGGGCCTGTGCCAATCAGCTGGCATTGCGCAATGTTCAGCTCCACGGCAGCACTCGTCGTGGCGTGACTCATTGGCGCTAGCATTAAGCTGACCCAGAGCAAGTGCTGGGTCAGATGGCGCAGGGTAGGTGTCATCGGCAGGGCCTTAATCAAGCAAGCAGATGGCTCAATACGCCATAATTTACTGAGCGTCGGGCTTTTCTGCTAGCTCTTGCAGACGAGCGGCTTTTAACTCAATCAGCTGTTGCGCATCTTTGCTCTGCTGCTCTAGGTCAGCAATGCGCGACTCCAGCTCATCATTTTCGGCCTTTAGGGCGTCTACCGACTCCTGCGTTAGCACTAAGGCCTCAGCAGAAGTGGCATTTTCCGGCATGGCCAATGGCTCTTGCTTGCCAGTCGTGAGCGCTGATTCAGCGTTTACTTCAGCATCGTTTGCCGCTGGCTGACTGGCTTGCCACCAGCGCCAGCCAGAAAACACCACAATGATCGTTAACGCTAGAATAATCAGCCGTTTCATAGGACCTACCAGGCTAGTGCGCCACCGGTTTGATACTCGGTGACACGGGTTTCAAAGAAGTTCTTTTCCTTGCGCAAGTCCATGATTTCGGACATCCACGGGAAAGGGTTTTTAACGCCCGGGAACTGTTCAGCTAACCCTAACTGCATTAAGCGACGGTTGGCAATGTATTGCAGATACTCTTCCATCATCGCAGCGTTCATGCCGAGCACGCCACGCGGCATGGTGTCGCGGGCATATTCGACTTCGAGCTGAGTGCCTTCCAAGATCATTTGCGTGGCTTCCTGTTGGAAAGCCTTGGTCCACAACTGTGGGTTTTCGTTTTTGATTTGGTTGATGACATCGATGCCGAAGTTCACGTGCATGGATTCATCGCGCAGGATGTATTGGAACTGCTCAGCGACACCGGTCATTTTATTGCGGCGACCCATGGAGAGAATCTGGGTAAAGCCACAGTAGAAGAAGGTGCCTTCGAGCACGCAGTAGAACGCAATCAGATTGCGCAATAAGCGTTGATCATTCTCAATAGTGCCGGTTTTGAAGCTTGGATCACTGAGATTTTGCGTGTACTTCAAGCCCCATGCCGCTTTACGCGCCACACTCGGTACTTCGCGATACATATTGAAGACTTCGCCCTCATCGATGCCCAGCGACTGAATGCAGTACTGGTAAGCATGGGTGTGGATGGCCTCTTCAAAAGCTTGGCGTAGCAAGTATTGGCGGCATTCTGGGTTGGTGATGTGGCGATAGAGTGCCAGCACCAAGTTATTCGCCACCAGTGAGTCGGCGGTGGAGAAAAAGCCCAATGAGCGCATGACGATTAGGCGCTCGTCATCGGTTAGTTGGCCATCGCCAGATTTCCACATGGACACGTCTTTCGACATGTTCACTTCTTGTGGCATCCAGTGGTTGGCGCAGCCATCGAGATATTTTTGCCATGCCCATTCGTATTTGAATGGTACGAGCTGGTTAAGGTCAGCACGGCAGTTGATCATGCGTTTGTCATCGACGCGAATGCGCTCGGCACCCATTTCCAGGTCTTCTAGGCCGGGAGCGGGGTCGAGTGCAGCCAAGGCCGCCGCAGCGCGCTCGTGAGCAGAGCCCTCTACGGCGTCTCGGGCGTCATTGCTGACGCGAGTGATGGCCTCTGTGATGATGGCAGCAGGTGCCTCAAGTCCACGAGGGGCAGATCCGGCTGCAGATGGCGCAGCAGAAACCACTGCCTCTGTCGGCGCACTTGCTGGGTTCGCAGCTGGCGTCTCAGTTCTTTTCGACGGAATCGGTGCTGGCGCATTGGGCTTCTCGTCCGCATTAAAATCATCCCAACTAATCATATTCTATCTCCTAGAGCCTACGCCTTATTGACAGGCTTCGCAGTCTGGATTGTCGATCGAGCAGGCCAGTGGTACTGGTGCTGCGACGACCATGTCTTCAATTTGTGCTTTTACCGCGTTCAGCGCGCCGTCGGAAACCGTCGATTTCTCTGTCGCTGTGGCGCCAATGGCACGGAGGTAATACGTGGTTTTTAGGCCGCGATACCACGCCATACGGTAGGTAATGTCGAGTTTTTTGCCCGATGCTTCAGCCAAGTACAAGTTCAGTGATTGCGCTTGGTCAATCCATTTCTGGCGGCGCGAACCGGCATCGACTAACCAGCGCGGTTCGATCTCAAACGCGGTGGCATAAATCGCTTTCATGTCGGCAGGCACGCGCTCGAGTTTCTGCACCGAACCTTCGTAATACTTCAGGTCGTTGACCATCACTGTATCCCATAGGCCACGTGCTTTCAGCTCATGCACCAAGTAGGGGTTAACTACGGTGAACTCGCCCGACAGGTTCGATTTCACATAAAGGTTTTGGTAGGTCGGCTCGATCGATTGCGAGACGCCGCAAATATTCGAAATCGTTGCCGTTGGCGCAATCGCCATGACGTTGGAGTTGCGCATACCGACGGTTTTTACTTGATCGCGCAATGTTGCCCAGTCCAGCGTTTGGCTGAAATCGACTTCAACATATTGTGCGCCGCGATGCTCAGCGAGTGCCCATAGCGAGTCGATAGGCAATACACCACGGCTCCATAGTGAGCCTTCGAATGTCGAGTAGCGGCCACGTTCGCCGGCTAGCTCGCAAGAAGCTTCGATGGCGTAGTAGCTGATGGCTTCCATTGAACGGTCGGCAAAAGTTACGGCGTCATCGCTAGCATAGGCCAGTTTCTGCTTATACAGCGCATCTTGGAAGCCCATGATGCCCATGCCGACGGGGCGATGGCGCATGTTTGATGTGCGTGCAGCTTCAACGGCGTAGTAGTTGATGTCGATCACGTTATCGAGCATACGCACAGCAGTACGCACGGTGCGGCGCAGTTTGTCTTGGTCTAGGCCGGTTTCGGATACGTGGTTTACCAAGTTTACCGAGCCTAGGTTACAGACCGCGATTTCATCTTTGCTAGTGTTTAGCGTGATCTCGGTGCACAGGTTTGACGAGTGCACGACACCGACGTGTTGCTGCGGCGAGCGCAGATTGCAGACATCTTTGAAAGTGATCCAAGGATGGCCTGTTTCAAACAGCATCGAGAGCATTTTGCGCCATAAATCTTGCGCTTGAATGCGTTTGTACAGGCGCATTTGGCCGTTGTCGCACATGCGCTCATATTCGGTGTAGCGCTGTTCGAAGGGCTTGCCGTACAGATCATGCAGATCGGGCACATCAGATGGCGAGAACAGAGTCCATTGGCCGCCATCGAAGACGCGCTTCATGAACAGGTCGGGCACCCAGTTGGCGGTATTCATGTCGTGTGTACGACGACGATCATCGCCGGTGTTTTTACGCAGCTCGACAAACTCTTCGATGTCTAAGTGCCAGGTTTCTAAATAAGCACAGACCGCACCTTTGCGTTTGCCGCCTTGGTTCACTGCCACAGCGGTGTCGTTGGCGACTTTCAGGAATGGCACGACGCCTTGTGACTTGCCATTGGTGCCTTTGATGTAGGCGCCGAGTGCGCGCACGGGCGTCCAGTCGTTGCCTAGACCACCGGCCCATTTCGACAGCATGGCGTTATCTTGGATGGCGCCATAGATGCCGTGCAGGTCATCGGGAATCGTGGTCAGGTAGCAGCTGGAAAGCTGCGGACGCAGGGTGCCGGCGTTGAATAGAGTTGGTGTTGATGCCATGTAGTCGAAGCTGGACATCAAGTCATAGAACTCGATGACGCGGGCTTCACGATCACCCGGCTCTTGCATGGCTAGGCCCATGGCGACGCGCATAAAGAAAATTTGCGGCAGCTCGAAACGGACGTCATTGCTATGTAAGAAATAGCGGTCGTATAGCGTTTGCAGGCCAAGATAAGTGAACTGGAAGTCACGATCTGGCTTCAGTGCTGCGCCTAAGCGCGCCATGTCGTAGTCGGCGAGTTTAGGGTCGAGCAGTTCTAACTCAATGCCGCGATTGATGTAAATCGGCAGTGCGTGCGGGTAGTACTGAGTCATCTCGCCTTGTGATGCCAGCTCAGCAATGCCCATAAACGACAAGCCTTCGCTGCGCAGATGATCGAGCAGTAGACGGGCGGTAACGTAGGTGTAGTTGGGCTCTTGCTCGATCATCACGCGGGCGCACATGACTAAAACGTTGTTGATGTCAGTTTCTGCGGCACCGTCGTAGAGGTTGCGCAGAGTGTCTTCAACAATGGCTTTCGATTCGACACCGCTCAGGCCTTCGCAGGCGTTGACCACTAAGGCTTCGAGGCGACCAAGATCGAGCAGATGACGGCTGCCATCGGCCTTTAGCACGTGCAGTGTCGGGTGATGACGTGTCGACGCAGGTGTTTCGATATCGCGGGCGCGGGCGCGCTCATCGCGGTAGAGCACATAGGCGCGAGCAATTTTTTGCTCACCGGAGCGCATCAAAGACAGTTCAACTTGGTCTTGGATTTCTTCGATATGAACCATGCCGCCGCTGGGCATGCGGCGCTTAAACGTGGCCGAAACCAATGTGGTGAGCTGAGCCACGGTTTCATGAATACGGCTGGAGTTGGCTGCTGCCGAACCTTCAATGGCTAAAAAAGCCTTGCTGATGGCTAGCGCGATTTTGTTGTCGTCATAGCTGACCACAGTGCCATTGCGTTTAATAACACGCAGTTGGCCTGGCGCAGTGCCGGCAGTGGGCGTTGTCGGAGTAGTTGGCGTTTGCGTGGTGGCTTCGGCGAAAATGTCTGCTTGCATAGATTCCTCGGCAACAGGACACAGTGTGTGGCCTGAATAAAGACAGTGATGGCGACTGTCGAACACTAGATATTGTGGTTGTTGAGTTCAGCATTTAGGTGGCTGATGTGCAAGTTGGCGAGTGGGCAGCCTCTTGCACTTGGTGTGTATAAGACCGCGTATGCGCATATCATGTCCAGCGTTTTTTAAGAAAAAATCGCTATATATAGTGTTTATATATGTGGATGACACACTAGATGGTGTGTTTTGCTGAGTTCTCTGAGCGCCAAATCTGTGGATAAGTTGTGCATAGCTTGCGGGTATCCCTTGGGATAACTTAACTTTGGTCGAAATATTAGTGACTTAGCTAAAAACACTAGATATTGTGTTTTGAGCTGTTTCGCAACTCGATAAATTGTTCTATCACTAGCCGCAGTGTTCGTTGCGTTGCAGTATATGAATGTTTACAAAACCGTATAAACTGCAACATGAGCCACTTGCTTTGTCGCGCAGTGGCAGTAACACGCGTGTTTTAGTTAACACATAAGAAGAATAGGGAGCATGGCATGGCATCTCACGAAGCGCCGCCGAAGATTTTGATTGTAGAAGACGACCAGCGCTTAGCAGAGCTGACTCAGGAATACCTGATCCGTAATGGCTTGGAAGTGAGTATTGAAGGTGATGGCCAGCGTGCTATTCGCCGCATCATTGATGAGCAGCCCGACCTCGTTGTGCTTGATGTTATGTTGCCTGGAGCCGATGGCCTGACTGTTTGTCGCGAAGTGCGCGGCCAGTTTAATAAGCCGATCATTATGCTAACGGCACGTACTGACGATATGGATCAAGTCTTGGGCTTGGAAATGGGCGCGGATGATTACGTGCCTAAGCCTGTGCAGCCTCGTGTATTGCTGGCGCGTATTCGTGCGCAACTACGCCGTGGTGAGAGCACTGAATCGACAGCGCAGCGCATTAGCTTTGGTGAGCTGATCATCGACAATGGTGCACGTTCGGTAACATTGGCTGGCGAATTAGTTGACTTCACTAGCGCCGAATATGACCTGCTCTGGCTGCTAGCTTCTAGTGCTGGCAAAACATTGTCGCGCGAAGATATCTTCTCGAAATTACGCGGCATTGAGTATGACGGCCAAGATCGTTCAATCGACGTCCGTATCTCGCGTATTCGTCCAAAAATTGGCGATGACCCCGATAGCCCGCGCATTATTAAAACTGTGCGCAGCAAGGGTTATCTCTTTGTGAAGGATGGTGGCAACGCCTAATGCTGCGAGCCTTTCGCACTAAGAGCATCTTTGTCGGGATTTACGGCGGCATCTTGTTGACGGTGGTGGCAGTTAGCTTCCTCACCTATATCACGATGCACTGGATGAATAATCAGCGTGCGCAAGAATATACCGAGCGTATGTCGACAGCGGTGTTTCACATCACGGCAATTGCTGTAGCACGACAAAAGGCCGAGCAGCGCGCTTTATGGTTGCAAGACGCTTCGTTACTTATTGATGCGCCCTTGCAGCTGATTAATGCACTGCCTATCTCCCTCACGAACCACGAAGAAGAGCGTTTAGCTCAGGGTTACACCGTGGTTCGCACGGTGGGTGATGCCAGCGATATTTATATTCGTGTGCCGCTGCCAGGAAAGCCGTCGTACTTAACCACGCGCATAGCTGGTATTGGTGAGCAGCAGGCTAGGGCGGCGGCAAACTTTTATTTAGAAGATCTCGCCAACTATCCCGGCCAAGAAGAAATTCGCCTGAAGACGCTATCGCCATTTGTTGGCTTTCCGATGGCGATGATTCCATTGAGTAAGGTCAGGCTAGACCGCGATCAGCGTATTCGTCTTGAGCAAGATGAGATTGTCGTGAGCTTTGGCGAGCTTTCATCCAGTGCCACGCGCTCGGCCATGACGGTCTATGCGCCTAGCCAAAATCGCTCCGGCCAAGTGCTAATGCTTGGCCCCTTCGAATTATTTGACCCTTTACCATTTCAGCATCTGGTTATTGCCTGTGTGATTGCGCTGTTCTTTATTACCTTGGGTGCGTATTGGGTTATTCATAACTTCGAGATCAAGGTTGTCTCGTTGGGCGCGACTGTGCAACGTCTGCGAGAGGGTGACTTAACCGCGCGGGCTGATGTCAGTGGTAGCGATGAGATTGGTCGTTTAGCTGAGACGCTCAACCAGATGACGGCGCATATAAAGCGCTTGCTAGACTCGCAGCGCGAATTAACCCAAGCGGTATCGCATGAGTTACGCACGCCTTTAGCGCGCCTACGGTTTGGTATGGAAATGATGGCGGGCTCTCCCGATGAGGAGGATCGCTTTCAGCAGCTCGAACTACTCGATGAAGATATCAATCAGCTAAACCAATTGATTGATGAGATTTTGACTTACGCCACGCTACAGCAGAGCCGTCCGCAGCTGAGCTTTGAACCACTAGATATGACTGCTTTGATGGGGCGTATTCAGCGTGAGACTGATGCGCTGAGAAAGCCTGCCAAGTTGACGGTGACTGTAGATGATGACTTGGTGATTCAAAGCGTTGAGCGTTACGCCCATCGTGTCATCCAAAATCTAGTAGGTAATGCCCTGCGCTATGCCAACCATGATGTGCGCGCAACACTGCGCCGTGATGGTGACTATGTCGTATTGTGGGTTGAGGATGACGGTCCGGGCATTCCAGAGGCGCATCGTGAGCGTATTTTTGAGCCGTTTACTCGCCTCGATGATAGCCGTACGCGCAGTACCGGCGGTTATGGCTTAGGCCTGTCTATTGTCAGTCGCATCGTGCATTGGTTTGAAGGTACGATTTATGTAGACCAGAGTCACCAGCTAGGTGGCGCCAGATTTATTATGCGCTGGCCAGTCTCTCCAACTGGGAAGCAGAGCGCATTAACGTAACGCAACAAAATGCCACAAACCTCATATCGTTTTTGTCTGACATTTGCCAGATTATTACGTCAACCGCAACGCGAACCACACGTTTAATCTCACAGGATGAAGACGACGGTGTGCAACAACGATGATTGTTTTTCAGGGCTCACATGATGTGGGCCCTTTTTTTATGTAAGAAATACCTTACAAGAAACCCTGTATTTTACGCCATATTGCGGTAATTACTTTCAAACTATTGTTGGGTCTTTTTTTATCTATTTGAATATAAAAGGGTAAAATCAAACCCATCATAGGTTGGATCGCTCAGCATATTGTGCGGCCCTGTAAACCTACTACCATTAGCCTTATCAGGACGCCGCTTAAAGGATTATGCGAGCACAAGGATGGTGTGTAGGAAGTACGCATGATGTGAACTCCCAGGGTAGGGGACAAGGATGTGGTCGAGCGAGGGAATGAGTCGGCCACAAAAAAGGAGCTATTTAGCTCCTTTTTTGTATTTAAATTTCACTGTTTATCTGACGCTATAAGCGTAGACCACAGCGCTAGGCTTTAGCGTTCTAGCAAAGGCAGCTTGTTCGGCTTGCCATCCCACTCTTTACCGTCTGCTGGACGCTCACCAATCTCGGTGATATTTGGCCAAATCTGCGCCAGATCGGCGTTGATTTTGATAAATGCCTTTTGGTTTTCTGGTAGCTCATCTTCAGAGAAAATGGCGTTGGCTGGGCATTCTGGCTCGCAGAGTGCGCAATCGATGCACTCATCTGGGTGAATCACTAAAAAATTTGGGCCTTCATAGAAGCAGTCTACTGGGCACACTTCCACGCAGTCTTGATATTTGCACTTGATGCAGTTTTCGGTAACGACGAATGTCATGGTTAAGCAATCCCGGTGACTAATGACTAATGGCGGTTAGTTTACTGTCGCAGCATCAGTGTGGCAATTGACTCATGCTGAGTAATTCTATCAGCAGCACTGATAGTGATGATGACTACAGTTGTTTTTTCAGCGCATAAATCAGCTCAAGCGCTTCACGTGGGCTCAGGCTATCTGGATCGATCTGGCGTAACGACAGCTCCACATCGCTAGGTTGGCGGGTGGCGAATAGGTCTGCTTGCGGGTTGTCGTTGCGCAGGCTGAGTTTGCGTGATGTGTTGCGCTGAGGTGTGTCGGCAGCTACGGCAGTTGGTGGTGTATCTGCCGGTAAGGCAGCTGGCGTGGCGAGAGCGGCAAGCGGTTCGCTATAGCGCAGGCTCACGCTTTGCGATTCGAGCAGAGCTAAGCGTTCACGCGCTCGGCTAATAACTTCTGCTGGCACACCCGCGAGCTGTGCGACTTGCAGGCCGTAGCTTTGGCTGGCGGGACCAGATTTTACTGAGTGTAAAAACACCACATGGCCATCATGTTCGGCAGCGGCTAGATGCACGTTGGCGACACCTTCGAGCAAATCAGGAAGTGCCGTGAGTTCAAAATAGTGCGTGGCAAACAAGCTTAAGGAGCGGCATTGCATAGCGAGGTATTCTGCCGCCGCCCACGCCAGTGAGAGGCCGTCGAAGGTGCTAGTGCCACGGCCGATTTCATCCATGATGACTAGGCTGTGTGGTGTCGCATTATGCAAAATAGTGGCGGCTTCGGTCATCTCGACCATGAAAGTGGATCGGCCAGAGGCGAGGTCATCTGATGAGCCAATACGCGTGAAGATGCGATCGACTGGGCCAATGCTGGCAGCGCTGGCGGGCACATGGCTGCCGATATGCGCGAGCAGCACAATGAGCGCGGTTTGCCGCATATAGGTGGATTTACCGCCCATATTCGGGCCAGTGACCACCAACATACGCTGCTCGTTGTCGAGGCGAAGATCATTGGCGGTGAAAGGCTCGCTGAGTAAGCGCTCGACCACAGGGTGGCGGCCGGCCTCGATGGTAATGCCGGGTTCGTCGAGCAGTGTTGGTTTGGCCCAATTCAGCGTATCAGCGCGCTCGGCGAGACAGACTAGCGCATCTAACTCGGCTAGCGATTCGCAGAGTGCTTGCAGCGGTGTGAGTTCAAAGATGATGGCATCGAGCAAGTCTTCAAACAGCTGTTTTTCGCGTGCCAAGGCTCGGGCCGAGGCCGACAGCGCTTTATCTTCGAAGGCTTTGAGTTCGGGCGTGATGTAGCGCTCAACATTTTTCAGCGTTTGGCGGCGAATGAAATGTGCTGGCGCTTGCTCTGCGTGTAGCCGCGAGAGCTCGAAGTAATAGCCACTGACGCGGTTATAGCCAATTTTTAGTGCGGCAATGCCAGAGGCTTCACGCTCTTTTGCTTCTAGCGCGAGCAGGTAATCGCCGGCGTTTGTGCTTAAGCCGCGCAGCTCATCGAGGTCAGCATCGAAGCCATCGGCGATAACGCCGCCATCGCGCAAAACTGCTGGCGGCGCTTCAACCACGGCGCGTTGTAAGAGATCTGCCAGCGCGGGTTGTGGTGCGATGTTGCCGGCTAGCGCTTGTAGGCGTGTGGATTGGCGGATGCTAAGCCATTGCGCAAAATCTGGGATGAGTGCGAGTAAATCACGTAGACGTGCCAGGTCGCGCGGGCGGGCGCTGCGCAATGCCACGCGCGAAAGTACGCGCTCGCCATCGCCCATATCAGCTAGTGGCTGGCTGAGTTCATCCCAGGCATGGTCAGCGATGAGTTCATCGATGGCTTGTTGGCGCCAGAGCAGAATTTCACGTACACGAATAGGCTGATGCAGCCAGCGTCGCAATAAGCGGCTGCCCATAGCCGAGCGAGTTTGGTCGAGAATGCCGGCCAAAGTGCTACGTGTATCGCCTGCGAGGGTATGGGTAATTTCGAGATTACGCCGCGTTGCGGCATCGAGTTGCAGTGTGTCTTTGGCATTATCGACTTGGATACCACGTAAATGCGGCAGAGCATTGCGCTGGGTTTCGCGGGCATAGACTAGCAAAGCGCCAGCGGCGGCAATGGCACTGGGCATCGCTTCGCAGCCAAAGCCCTGTAGGTCATGCACGCCGAATTGTTGGCAGAGCTGACGATGACCGCTGTCACGATCGAAATGCCACGGTAAGCGTCCACGTAGACCGCGCTGGCCTTCGAGCTGGGCGCGCCAAGAAACATCTTCGGGGTAGAGCACTTCAGCTGCTTGGATGCGTGCGAGCTCGCCGAGCACGTGGTCAATGTCGCTGAGTTCCTGCACATTAAAGCGGCCGCTAGACATATCTAAATAGGCCAAGCCCCAGCGTTCATTTAGGCAGACTAACGCGGCGAGTAGCGTATCGCGGCGCTCATCTAAAAAAGCGTCATCGCTCACGGTGCCAGGCGTGACCACGCGCGCGACTTGGCGCTCCATTGGGCCTTTTTGTGCGCCGGCTTCGCCGACTTGCTCGCAAACCACCACCGATTCGCCGTGGCGAATGAGGCGGGCGATATAGTTTTCCGCGGCATGGTACGGAATGCCGGCCATCGCGATAGGTGCGCCAGCCGATTTGCCTCGCGCCGTTAGCGTGATGTCGAGCAGGCGTGCGGCTTTTTTGGCGTCATCGAAAAACAGCTCGTAAAAATCGCCCATGCGATAGAACACCAGCTCATTGGGGTGTTCGGCTTTGATGCGCAAATATTGTTGCATCATTGGCGTGTGTTGGGCGTTATCGCTGCTCATAGATGAAACAAGCCTAGTGTTTGCTGGCCACAAGCTAAAGGTGCGTGGCCGATGAGTGAGGGCTGGGAGGATAGCAAACCCAGCCATCAGGCACTAATGCTATGGCAGTTGATTCAAGCGTTGGGCCGCGTCTTCAGCGATTTGTTGAAAGCGCTCGGCGGCGCTGCACAGCGTAGAGATTTGGCTGCACGATTGGCCGCAATACAGCGCCATGTCGTCGAGCTTACCGGTGGCGCCAACGAGTGGCGAGTCGGTGGAAAAGATATACACCGGCTGACCATCTTGATGGCCAATTATCAGGTCGCGATCGGCACTGTCGTATTCGCCACGAGTGGCGGCATTGGTCAGTACGCGCACGGGCGCGGCCTCATGCCAGTTGCGCGCAAAAAGCGTGGTGTATATGGTTTCATCGGCTTCGGCCGCCAACACGCGCTGCTTATGATGCAGGTGAGCATTGGCCTCGTGAGTAGCTAGGAAGGCTGTGCCTAAGCTCACGCCTTGAGCGCCAAACATCATTGCCGCCGCCACAGCTTGACCGCTTGCGATGCCGCCAGAGGCTACCACCGGCACATCACAGTGCTGAATAATTTGCGGCAATAAAGAGAGTGTTGAGGTTTGGCCACGAACATGACCGCCGGCTTCTTGGCCTTGCACGATCAATACATCAGCGCCGGCAGCTTGCGCGGCATCGGCATCGCACTGATAGCCCACTTGATGAATCACGGTTTTGCCGAGGCTTTTTAAGTAGCGAATCAAGGCCGTGTCGACTTCCCAAAACAGCACAAACGTAGACACATCTAGATCCAAGCAGGTGTCGACTTGTTCTTTCAATAGCGCTGCGTTGGTGCAGGCCGGAATTAAGTTCACGGCAAATGGCGCTTGGCTGAGTTCGCGCAATGCCAAGATCTCACTGCGGATTAATGCGGCTGGCTCGCGCACCATGCCGAGCACACCAAAACCGCCGGCATTGCTAACGGCAGCGGCAAGCTTATGGCGCGCGACACCGCCCATACCGGCGAGCATGATTGGATACTCACAGCCTAAAATTTTCAGCAGCGGGGCGCTACGCTGAGTCAGAGCATTTAGGCTGTGGTTTGGCATGCCTTATTCCATTGTCTGAGAGGCGTGCTATAGGGTGCAAATAGTCGCCGATAGGTTGCTGAGTAAGTCGCTTTCGAGCGAGGAGGTTACCGAGGTATTCATCGGCTCGGTGGAGCCGACTTTAGGCCCGAAATAGCTGGCCTAGCAAGTCAATACAATGCTCTTCGCGGACATGGCGACTCCGAGTGCCACCATAGCTGCATTCTTCTCCAAAGAAGCATATTATTTACCTGTTTATTTTTGGAGAGTTATGCGATGTCGCTGATGAATGATCGTTTTACCGTGCTTGCGCATCCATTTCGCATCTTCTTTTTAAGCTCGGCGATTATGGCCGCCGTGCTGATTCCGCTCTGGGTGTATCTGCTCACCAGCGGGGTGAGCGCGCACTTGGCATTGCCACCGATGCTCTGGCATCAGCACGAAATGCTGGCGGCGTTTTTATATCCAGCCATTGCCGGCTTCTTGCTCACCGCAGTCTGTAATTGGACGGGTACGCCGCCACCGGCCCGTAGTCATTTGCTCATGCTCTGGTTGGTCTGGCTTGCCGGTCGCCTAGCAATGGGCTTTGGCCAAGGTTTTGAAGTAGTGGCGGCCATCGTTGATTTGGCATTTATGCCGATGGTGGCCTGCTTTTTTGGCCTGAAAGTGTGGCGCACCAAGCAAAAGCGCCAGCTGATTTTAGTCTGTGGCATCTGCCTGTTTTGGCTCTTGGATCTTGGCTTTCATATCACCGATCAAGTACGTTTTTTTCACGCACAAATCTTATTGGCGGGCGCATTAATTTTGGTGGTGGGCGGTCGTATTACGCCAGCATTTACCAATAATTGGTTGCGCCAAAATGCTCCACAAGCGCCGCAGATCGCTAGTCATGAGCGCTTAGATCGCATTGGCTTGATCATGGCCGTGTCGCTGGTATTGACCCAAGCCATGTTTGCCCAGCTATCACCGCTTGGTGCCGTGATGGCGCTAGGCGCTGGCGTGGTGACGTTAGCTAGGTTGTGGCAATGGCGATTGTATTGGGTGAGGCAGGAGCCATTGCTTTGGGTGCTACAGCTTGGCCAACTCTGGGTTGCTATCGGTTACATACTGTTTGCTTGCACGGCGCTAGGTTGGTTGCCAGCGAATGTGTGGCTGCATGCACTTGGTGCCGGCGCTATGGGAACGATGATCTTAGGTGTGATGACGCGAGTGTGCATGGGGCATACCGGTCGTCCGCTTAAGTTGCCGAGTGGCGGCGTATGGATTTATATCTTGGTGACAGCTGCTGTGTTGGTACGCTTAGCGGCGGCACTGAATTGGATTGCGCTGCCGCTGGGATGGTGGTTGGCAGCGGCATTATGGAGCTTGGCTTTCGGCCTATTTTTGCTGCGTTATAGCGGTATTTTGCTGGCGCCTCGCCCTGATGGAAAGGCAGGCTGATTTATAGGTCGCGCTAAACTACGTGCTAATTAATGCGGAAATTGCGCGGCATAGCACAGCGATGAACTTGGGTCCTGCTGCTTATCCAGCGCATCCTCGAGGAAGTCAGCAAGCACGCGCGCATGGCTGGTGTCGGGGTCGCGCGCAGCAAATAGCAGAGTTATTGGGCCATCTTGCGCCATGCCGAGTAAATTCATCCAATGCGATGGTTCAGCGTTAAGCTCTTGCACATAGCTCTGACTAAACTCCTCGAAGCGCTCTTTGCGATGGCCATACCAGGTGCGCAATGCAGGGCTGGGCGCGGCGTCTTTGCACCAGTCATCGAAAGGTAGGTCTTGCTTGCGCACACCGCGCGGCCAGAGGCGATCAACAAAAATACGACGGCCATCATCAGGGCTAGGCTCTTCGTAAACACGTTTGATATTGACCATCAGCGCGCGCTCATACCGCCTAAACATAAATACTGTGTTTCTAAGTATTCGTCGATGCCATATTTCGAGCCTTCACGGCCAAGGCCGGACTCTTTTACCCCCCCGAATGGCGCCATTTCGTTGGAAATAATGCCTTCATTGATACCTACCATGCCGTATTCCAAACGCTCGGCCACCGACCATAATTGCTGCAAATTGCGGCCATAAAGGTAAGCGGCCAACCCCGCGCTAGTGTCGTTGGCTAGGGCTACGGCGTGGTCGGCGTCGCGGATGCGAATGAGCGGCGCAACTGGGCCAAAGCTTTCTTGCTGCGCGATGGGCATGTCGTTGCTGACGTTTAGCAGCACGGTGGGTTGATAGAAGCTGCCACCGAGTGCATGGCGTGCGCCGCCCATGGCGACATGCGCGCCAGCGGCGATGCTTTCATTGACCAGGCGTTCGACTTTATCGACTGCGGCGGCATTGATTAGCGGGCCGATGGTTGTGCCCTCGTCGACGCCATTGCCAACGACAAGTTTTGCTACGGCCGCTTGTAGTTTTTCGGCAAAGGCATCGTAGATTTTTTCATGCACCAAAAAGCGGTTGGCGCAGACACAGGTTTGCCCGGCGTTACGATATTTAGAGGCTAGCGCCCCGACAACGGCTGCATCTAAGTCAGCGTCTTCGAGCACGATAAACGGGGCATTACCGCCAAGCTCTAGCGACACGCGTTTAACCGTGTCGGCGCAGGCGGCCATGAGTTTTTTACCCACCGGTGTCGAGCCAGTGAAGGACAATTTGCGCACGATGGGGCTTTGCGTGAGCACTTCGCCAACGACAGATGCGTGAGCTGAAGTGATGATATTTAACACGCCATCAGGCAGGCCGGCTTGCTTGCCGAGCTCAGCTAAAGCCAGCGCACAAAGTGGAGTAACGCCGGCGGGTTTGACCACTGAAGTGCAGCCGACTGCAAGCGCCGGTGCGACCTTGCGCGTGATCATGGCGATGGGAAAGTTCCACGGCGTAATCGCGACAGTAACGCCGATCGGCTGCTTCAGTGCGATTAATCGGCGATCAGGTGTAGGGCCAGGAATGACATCGCCATAGGCGCGTTTGCCCTCTTCGGCAAACCACTCAATAAACGAAGCACCATAGGCGACTTCACCACGTGACTCAGCCAAAGGCTTGCCTTGTTCGGCGGTCATCAGCTGCGCAAGATCTTCTTGGTTGGCCATAATGAGGTCGAACCAACGCTTGAGAATTTGGCTGCGCGTTTTCGCTGCCAGTGCTCGCCATGCTGGTAATGCGCGCTCGGCGGCCTCGATAGCTAATTGTGTTTCCGCAGCGCCCATATCGGGCACATCGGCAATGTGTTCGCCAGTGGCTGGGTTGTTAATGGCATAGGTTGCGCCAGAGTTGGCCGCCTGCCATTTGCCATTGATAAAAGCGAGTTGGCGCAGCAGTGAATTACTAAATGTCATGATGCTCTCCGTAAAATAGTGCTTGCACGAGGTTTGCCAGCTCAGTGGCCTATCAGCAATGGTATGAGTGCGGCACGTGTGGCCTGTGGAATGGCAACCGATTGGCTGCTGGCGCGATCAACATAAACATGGACAAAGTGGCCAACAGCGGCTGGCGTGTCGTCGTCATTACGAAATAGGCCGATCTCATAGCGCACACTGCGTGTGCCCAAATGTGCGACTCGCACACCGGCGGTGATGGTGTCGGGGAAGGCAATGGGCGCTAAATAGTTGCAGTGAGTTTCCACCACAAAAGCGATTTCGCTGCCGTGATGTATGTCGAGCACGCCAGCATCAATCAGGTAGCGATTCACCGCGGTGTCGAAAAAGCTGTAGTAATTAACGTTGTTCACATGGCCGTAAATATCGTTGTCCATCCATCGTGTGGGCATGCTCAGAAAATGCTTGAACGTGTCGCGGGTGTTGAGTTTTAGGTCTTTCATTAGGGCTTAATACACCGACTGATAAATCGCGAGGGCGTCAGCTAATGTGACCTCGCGCGGGTTATTGATGAGCAAGCGCTGTACGGCCATGGCATCTTGCGCCAATAGCGGCAGGTCGGCCTCGCGCACGCCATTGCCGCTAAGCGTTTGGGCAAATGGCATCTCGGCGACTAATGCAGTCATGCGCTCAATAAAGGCTAGTGAGGCTACTTGGTCGTCGCTGCTGGCTTGAATATTTAGCGCGCGCTCTAGCTCTGCATACAGCATGGCGGCAGCGGGTTGGTTAAAGCGCAGCACGGGGCTGAGCACTAGTGCGTTGGTTAGGCCGTGCGGCAAGTGATAGCGCCCGCCGAGTGGATAGGCCAGTGCATGCACGGCAGCTACCGGCGCGTTGGCGAAGGCCATGCCGGCGAAAAGCGAACCCATGAGCATGGCTTCACGCGCATCGGCATTTTTCGGCTCAGCGAGCACGGTACGGATATTGTCGTGCAGGGCTTTTAAGGCTTGCAACGCGAGCGCATCCGATAGGGGGTTTTTCTTGTGACGACTGGTGTAGGCCTCGATCGCGTGCACCATGGCGTCAATGCCGGTCGCAGCGGTGATGGCTGGCGGCAGGCCTAGCGTAAGCGTGCTGTCGAGCACAGCAATATCGGGGTAGAGAGCGCTTGAAACAACGCCTTTTTTCTCATCAGTAGACGTTGTGAGAATGCTAATTGGCGTGACTTCCGAGCCTGTGCCCGCCGTAGTCGGCACTTGGATTAATGGCAGGCGCGGGCCTCGTGCGATATCGACGCCATAAATGCTTGGGATGTCTTGCGGTGTGCGCACTAACAGCGCCACTAATTTCGCCGTATCCATGGCACTGCCACCGCCAAAGCCAATCACTGCATCGGCCCCACTGGCGATAGCTTGAGCTACCGCTGCTTGCACGCTAGCCTCGGGTGGGTCGGCCAACACATCGGTATATAAAGTGTGCTTTAACTTTTCAGCCCCTAGGCCTGCGAGTAGCGACTTTGTTAGTCCGCTATTGTGCAAAAACGCATCGGTGACGATAAACACATGGCTGGCGCCTAAGCCCTTCGCTAGCTCACCAATTCGTGCTGCACTGCCTTGCTCGCAAACAATGCGAGGGCTGGTTTCGAAATTAAAACTGGCCATTACAGCGCGGCCTCTAAGACCTTGCGGCTAACCTCAGGCGTGATGGTTTGACGCTCACCGAGCTTGACCATGCCGTGCGCTTTTAGCTGCTCAATAATGGTTTCGATGTGCTGCTCGCCAAGGCCATAAGCACTAAGTGTGGTGCCCACGCCTAGGCGTTCGAAAAACTCTCGGGTGCGCTCAATGGCGGCACTGATGCGCTCATTTGGCGTACCAAAGTTGATGCCCCAAATGCGTTCGGCGTACTGCACCAATTTGTCTTGCTTGGCTTCGCGCTGGATGTCGAGCATGGCCGGCAGCACTACCGCCAGAGTTTGCGCGTGATCGAGGCCGTGCAGTGCAGTGAGTTCGTGGCCGATCATATGCGTCGACCAGTCCTGCGGCACACCGGCGCCAATTAGGCCGTTCAAGGCTTGGCTGGCGGCCCACATCAGGTTGGCGCGTACATCGACATTGTCGGGCTCGCTAAATGCACGTGGGCCATCCTCGATGAGCGTAAGCAAAATGCCCTCGGCGAAACGATCTTGAATTTTGCCATCGACGGGGTAAGTCAGATATTGCTCAACAACATGGACGAAAGCATCGACTACGCCGTTGCCAACTTGGCGCTTCGGCAGCGTTAGGGTTTTGCTTGGATCCATGACAGCGAATTGTGGAAACAGTAACGGGCTGCTAAAGGCCATTTTGCTATGCGTGGCGCGAATGGTGACCACCGCGCCGTTATTGGTCTCGGAGCCAGTGGCAGCTAGTGTGACGACCACACCAAGTGGGAGCGCTTGCTTAACCGAGCGGCCACGACTGGTTAAGATGTCCATGGTTTCGCCATCGTGATGAATGGCGGCGGAGATGAATTTGCTGCCATCCATGACCGAGCCGCCACCGACAGCGACGATATAGTCTGCTTGTTCGCTGCGGCCAAGCTCAACGGCCTGCATTAAGGTCTCAAAACTGGGGTTGGGTTCGATTCCGCCGAACTCGATAATATGGCGATCGCCCAGCGCTGCTTTGACTTCATCTAGCGTGCCGGTAGTTTTCACGCTACCGCCGCCGTAAGTCACTAGCACGCGAGCATTGGCGGGCACTTCCTTGCTCATTTGGGCAATCATGCCAGCGCCAAAAAGAACTTTAACGGGGTTGCGGTAGCTGAAATTAAGCATATAAAAAACCTCGGTTGGACATCGCGACAGTGCAAAATGACGTCTACACTGAGGCAGAGACAGCAGAAAAAGCATGTCTTCGAGCATACTGTTTTGGAGCTTAAATGTCTTATTTGATCAGCCCTTATGCCGCTATCGATGAAGGAGATATCACACTCATCATTGCTGCTGCTCATGTGCTAGGTGCAACATTACAGACGCATGGCTTGCGTGTGAGCACCGTCGAATCTTGTACTGGCGGCGGTATTGCGCAGGCCATTACTGAGGTTGCAGGCAGCTCGGCGTGGTTCGATATGGGCTGGGTGACATACAGCAATGCCGCGAAGACTCAGCTCGTCGGCGTGCCAGCAGAGCTTATTGCTCAGCATGGCGCTGTTAGTGAGGCGGTCGTTCGTGCAATGGCTGAAGGCGCTCGACAGGCATCTGGCGCATCGTGGGCGGTCGCGGTTAGCGGCGTCGCAGGCCCTAGTGGTGGCATGCCCGAAAAGCCAGTTGGTTTGGTTTGGATGGCTTGGGCAGGGCCGCAGGGCACAGTGGCTGAGCATAGTTACTGGCCAGCTTCGCGTGCAGTGGTGCGCTGTCAAACCGTCTATCGGGCATTGAGTCAATTAAATACATTGCTGTTGGCTAGCGCAGGGCATGCCCCTGTGCCATAATACTGTACGAAAGGACAGCAGTGACGTATGGTCGCTGCTTCACACATTTTTCAATGCGCGTTAAGTGCGAGGGTTGAGCCTTATGAATGACAATAAACAAAAAGCGTTGGGTGCAGCACTAGCTCAGATTGAAAAGCAATTTGGCAAAGGTTCAGTGATGCGCTTGGGCGATCAACCGGCGAGTGGTGCCATCCCTGCCATTTCTACCGGTTCGCTGGGCTTAGATATTGCCCTAGGCATTGGTGGTTTACCGAAAGGCCGTATTGTTGAAATTTATGGCCCAGAGTCATCGGGTAAAACTACGCTCACATTGCAAGTCATTGCGGCCTGTCAGCGTGCTGGTGGTACCGCTGCATTTATCGATGCCGAGCATGCTCTCGACCCGCAATACGCTGGCAAGTTAGGTGTAGATATTGAGAATTTACTGGTATCACAACCAGATACCGGCGAGCAGGCATTGGAAATTGCCGATATGTTGGTGCGCTCTAACTCAGTCGACATCATCGTCATTGACTCAGTGGCTGCATTAACACCTCGCGCTGAAATTGAAGGCGAAATGGGCGATACACACGTCGGTCTGCAAGCTCGTTTGATGTCGCAGGCGCTGCGTAAAATCACCGGCAACATCAAGCGCTCTAACTGTTTGGTTATCTTCATTAACCAAATTCGTATGAAAATTGGCGTTATGTTTGGCAGCCCAGAAACCACTACCGGCGGCAATGCGTTGAAGTTCTATGCTTCGGTACGCTTGGATATTCGCCGTATTGGCGCAGTGAAAGAGGGTGAAGAGATTGTTGGTTCTGAAACTCGTGTGAAGGTGGTCAAAAACAAAGTGGCACCACCCTTTAAGCAGGCTGAATTCCAGATTCTCTATGGCCAGGGTATTAACCGCCAAGGCGAAATTGTTGACCTAGGCGTGAAGCTTGGGCTGATCGATAAAGCTGGCGCTTGGTATGCCTATCAGGGCAATAAAATTGGTCAAGGCAAAAGCAATGCCTGCAATTTCTTAAATGAAAATCCCAAAATCACCAAAGAGATTGAAGATCAGATTCGTGATCAGCTCATTGGTCCAGTTGGGGCATTGCCCGATGATGTAGATGAGCCGGATGCGCTAGAGCTAGCCGACCTTTAAGGCGATTAGTGGTGGCAGGCTTCGGATTTCGGCGCGGTGGCAAGTCAGCAATTGATGAGCCGCTTAGCGCTGAGCAAGTCTGGAGTCGCCTACTTGCTTGGCAAACACGCCGCGAGCACACGCAGCATGAGCTCAAAGCAAAGCTGTCGCAGCTAGGCGTAACGAGTGAGTTGGCTGAGCAATCGCTGGCTAAACTTGTAGATTACGGCTTACAAGATGATGACCGTTGTGCAGAAGGCATCGTGCGCGGTCAGTTGCAGCGCGGCCGTGGTCGTCGAGCCATTGCTCAGCGTTTGCAGCAAAAGGGCTTGGCTGCTGAGCATCCAGCCTTGGATGAGCAAACAGAGAACCTCGATTGGGTAAAAGAGGCGGCCACACTGCTGCAGCGTCGTTTTGGCGATACACCAATCGACGACCCCAAGGCTCAAGCCAAACGCGTACGTTTTCTGCAATATCGTGGCTTCAGTTTGGCGCAGGCAATTGAAGCTATGAAGTCTCTCAAATCAAATTAATTTAGCTCTAAGTAGGCCTCAAACGTCGGATTAGCTGCGAACAGTTGCGAACTCGCGCTATAATTGCGGGTTATTTGCGATAACGTATTTGCCTATTTTCGTAAGTAGAGATAGGTATTGTTGTCATTGACTGGTTCGGAGCGGTAGATGAAAAGCGCTGATATTCGCGAAGCATTCTTGCGATTTTTTGAGCAAAAAGGGCATACCCGTGTGGCATCAAGCTCTTTGGTGCCAGCAGATGACCCGACTTTGCTATTTACCAATGCCGGTATGAACCAGTTTAAAGAGTGCTTTTTAGGCATTGATAAGCGCAGCTATACCCGTGCAGTTTCCTCGCAAAAGTGCGTGCGAGCTGGCGGCAAACATAATGATTTAGAAAATGTCGGCTACACCGCGCGCCACCACACATTTTTCGAAATGCTCGGTAACTTCAGCTTCGGTGACTATTTCAAGCGCGACGCCATCCACTACGCATGGGAATTTCTCACCTCTGCTGACTGGCTGAATATTTCAAAAGATAAGCTCACCGTTACGGTCTACGCCAGCGACGATGAAGCCTATGCTATTTGGCAGAATGAGATTGGCGTTCCAGCTGAGCGCATCATTCGCATTGGTGATAACAAGGGCGCGCCTTATGCCTCAGATAACTTCTGGGCCATGGGTGACACGGGTCCATGCGGCCCCTGCAGTGAGATTTTCTATGATCACGGCGCTGATATTCCAGGTGGCCCACCAGGCTCGCCTGATGAAGATGGCGATCGCTTCATCGAGATCTGGAATAACGTCTTTATGCAATTTAACCGCACCGCCGATGGTGTCATGCATCCTTTGCCGGCGCCCAGCGTCGACACCGGCATGGGCTTGGAGCGTATTTCAGCGGTTATGCAGCATGTGCATGCAAACTACGAGATTGACCTGTTTCAATCACTATTAAGTGCTTCGGCCAACGCGATTGGCTGCGAAAACACTAATCAATCATCATTAAAAGTGGTTGCGGACCATATTCGCTCATGCGCATTTTTAGTGGCCGATGGTGTGTTGCCATCAAACGAAGGTCGCGGCTATGTCTTGCGCCGCATCATTCGTCGCGCCTGCCGCCATGGCAATAAATTAGGCGCCGAAGGCCCGTTTTTCTCACGCATTGTGTCTGCTTTAGTGGGGGAGATGGGTGCTGCTTACCCTCAGTTGAAAGCGCAACAAGACGAAATAGCCCGTGTGTTGCTAGCAGAAGAAGAGCAATTTGCCCGCACATTAACGCAGGGCTTACGCATTTTAGATGCTGATTTGGCTGACTTAGTAGGCACGGAAATCCCAGGTGCCACAGTGTTTCGCCTCTATGATACCTACGGCTTTCCGGTCGACTTAACAGCAGACATCGCTCGCGAGCGCGACCTAAGCCTCGACATGGATGGCTTTGAGCAAGAAATGCAGGCCCAGCGCGAGCGCGCCCGCGCTAGCTCACGCTTCGATGTCGACTATAACGCTGTCATTACGCTCGATGGCGCCACGCAATTTATTGGCTATGAACACGCTGCAAGCACAGTGCTTGTTCGAGCCATATATCGCGATGGCCAGCGCATAAATGAAGCTAACGTCGGCGATAAAGTAGCTATCATTCTAGATAAAACGCCATTTTACGCAGAGTCTGGCGGTCAAATCGGTGATTCCGGAACACTTCAGGCCCATGGCTTACGTGTAGACATCAGCGATACGCAAAAAAGTGGTTCACATCATGTGCATCAAGCCATTGTTAGCGAAGGTGTATTGAAAGAAGGCCAGCCAGCCGAAGCAGAAGTAAACAGCGATATCCGGCGCTCAACTGCACGTAACCACTCAGCCACACACTTGCTGCATGCCGCTCTTCGCGAGCTACTCGGCGATCATGTGCAGCAAAAGGGTTCTTTGGTAACCGCTGACTATTTACGCTTTGATTTCTCGCACTCCGAGGCCGTAAGCCCAGAGCAGCTGCGTGCGTTGGAGTCTAGGGTTAATGGTCAAGTCTTAGGTAATACCGCGGTGCAAACCGAGTTGACCGATATCGATACCGCGCGCACTCGCGGCGCAATGGCATTATTTGGCGAAAAATATGGCGATGTCGTGCGTGTATTGAGCATGGGTGAGGCCAATTTTTCGGTTGAGCTTTGTGGTGGCACGCACGTTAAGCGTACTGGCGATATCGGCGTTTTACGCATTACCAGTGAGTCGGGTGTGGCGGCCGGTGTGCGTCGGATTGAAGCGCGTACTGGCTTAGGTGCTTTAGCATGGCTAAATCAAGGCGAGCAAACGCTGTCGGAGCTTTCAAGCTTAGTTAAAGCCAATCGCGACTCAGTTACAGCAAAAGTGCAGCAGCTACTTGATCGTCAGCGTGAATTGGAAAAAGGCATTGATCAATTAAAGTCAAAAATGGCTGCAGCTGCTGGTGCCGATTTAGCCAAGCAAGCGACAACGATAGCCGGTGTGCCTTTATTGGCCGCTCGACTCGATGGCGTTGATGCTAAGGCTTTACGTGAAAATGCCGAACGCCTGCGTAATCAGCTAGGTGATGCCGTAGTATTGCTGGCCAGCGTTGTCGATGACAAAGTTAGCTTAGTAGCCATGGTGAGCAAGCCATTAACCGCGCGAATTAAAGCCGGCGATGTGGTCAGCTATGTCGCGCAGCAAGTTGGCGGAAAGGGTGGTGGGCGCCCCGATATGGCAATGGCCGGTGGCACACAACCCGAGCATCTAGACAGTGCTTTAAGCTCATTAGCAGCGTTTGTAGAGGCACAATTGAGCTCTAGCATTAAGGCCTAAGCGAGCACTTAATTTAGCAATACCTGGCCGTTTGCATAAGCGGTCAGTTGAGACGATGAGAGAAATACTATGGGAATAATGGTACAAAAGTATGGTGGTACATCGGTAGCCAACCCTGAGCGCATTGAGGCAGTTGCCGATCGTGTGAAGCGTTGGCATGACCAAGGCCATCAGGTAGTAGTCGTATTGTCGGCAATGAGTGGCGAAACTAATCGCCTGATCGCTTTAGCGAAAGCCATTACCGACGAGCCAACACCGCGCGAAATGGATGTCATGCTCTCCACTGGCGAGCAAGTCACTATCGCTTTATTGGCGATGGCGCTGATCAAGCGTGGTATCGACGCTAGATCATATACTGGCACGCAAGTGGCAATCCGAACTGATAGCGCCCATACCAAAGCGCGCATTGAAGCGATTGACGACGCGCGCATCCGCGCTGATCTTGATGCCGGTCGTGTTGTTGTTGTCGCCGGTTTCCAAGGTGTTGATGCCGATGGCAATATCACCACCTTAGGGCGTGGCGGTTCAGACACAACTGGTGTGGCATTAGCGGCTGCTTTAGGCGCCGACGAATGTCAGATTTATACCGATGTTGATGGTGTTTACACCACCGACCCTCGCGTGGTGCCACAAGCGCGCCGCCTCACCACCGTGACCTTTGAGGAAATGTTGGAGATGGCCTCGCAGGGCTCGAAAGTGTTACAAATCCGTGCCGTTGAGTTTGCCGGCAAATACAATGTTCCCTTGCGCGTTTTGTCGAGCTTTGGCGAAGGCGAAGGAACTTTAATTACAGTTGATCATGCAGAGGACGATATGGAAAAGCCCGTCATTTCCGGGATTGCCTTTAACCGCGATGAAGCCAAACTTACCGTGCGCGGTGTGCCCGATACCCCAGGGATTGCTTCACGCATTTTGAGCCCAATTGGCGATGCAAATATCGAAATCGACATGATTTTGCAGAACGTATCAGCTGATGGCAGCACCGATTTCACCTTTACCGTGGCGCATGGCGACTTGAAAAAAGCCATGGCTGTGCTCGAAAAGGTCGCGAAAGACGTTTCAGCGCGTGAGATCGTGGCAAATGGCAATATCGCTAAAGTGTCATTAGTGGGTGTTGGCATGCGCTCGCACGCTGGCGTGGCTAGCAAAATGTTTTCAGTGCTAGCGAAAGAGAATATCAATATCCAAATGATTTCGACCTCGGAAATTAAAATTGCCGTGGTAATTGACGAAAAATATTTGGAACTGGCCGTACGTTCTTTACATTCGGCCTTTGATTTAGACGCGCCGGCGCCTTAAGCTACGCATCTGTAAATGGCTTTGCGAGTTGTGTCACTGGGCGAGGGAGTGTCCCCAAAATATTACAATTGAGGCGTTACCCCTCGCAGCCAAATATTCATGGCCTATGTCTGTGCACTAGGCCAACACTTTGGAGTGGTGAACATGTTAATTTTAACAAGACGAGTGGGTGAGACCCTCATGGTCGGTGACGAGGTCACCGTGACCGTGCTCGGCGTTAAGGGCAACCAAGTCCGTATTGGCGTAAATGCACCTAAGGATGTCGCTGTGCATCGCGAAGAGATCTATCAGCGTATTCAGCAAGAGAAGCCCATCGACGACTCTGTCGCCGACGAGCAATAAGGCAAAAAGCGAGTGTTTAGCGTGTGGAACTTTCTAAAAGCGCGCTGATCCTCGCGTCTTTCTCTGCCCAGAGTGATGCTATCCAACGATGATAGCGACCACGAAACTGGGCATCAGACTCGTAGTCACCGTCGTAAAACTCGCTAGGGATAGTGATTTCACGAACATCAACGATTACGCGTCGCACATCACCGCAGAGAAACTCCCAAAAACCCACAGAGCCATCAGGATAAACAATCGTGATGTCTAGTAGGGCGTTAAGGCGTTCGCCAAAAGCCGATGTAGCAAAGGCAAAGCCACCTGACTTAGGTTTCAATAAGTGTTGGTATGGTGAGTTCTGGGCGGCATGTTTTTTCTCGGTGAAGCGCGTACCTTCTAAAAAATTCAATACCATCACGGGTAAGTCTTTAAACTTCTCGCAAGCTTTTCGCGTAGTTTCCATGTCCTTGCCTTTAAGGGCTGGATTTTTCGTGAGTTGTTCGCGCGTGTGGCGCTTCATAAATGGATAGTCCAAGCCCCACCAAGCTAGGCCCAAGAGTGGCACCCAAATCAGCTCCTGCTTTAAAAAGAACTTAAAGAATGGGGCCTTGTAGCCAAAGGCGCGCATCAAGACAAAAATGTCATTCCAGGATTGATGGTTGGCGCAGGCCAAATACTGGCCGCGGCGATTGAGATTGGCGGGTAGGCGAATGTCCCAGTCGATGCGCATGAGGTGGTTGGCGATCTGGCTATTACAGGCGGCCCATGTTTGTGCGAGTAAAGACATGACATCCGAGATCACCAGACGCACGGATTTGATGGGCAGAATGAGCTTCAGTATCACCAAAATATAGAGCTGCGACACCCAGAACACAGTATTGGTGAGCAATAGAATGGCCATAATGAGGCCATGAAGCGGGCGTGGCAGAAAAGAAATCATAGTTGGGCTCTGAAAAGGCAGTTGCTAAAGTGTGCCATTACAGGTGTGCATAGCAAGTATTTTGAGCACAGTTCTTGTGGATAGGTTTTTTGCCCTGCCGTTAGCACCCAAGTCGTGCTAGTTTTCCATGCCGCCAACGGAGCCCTCGCTCAGGGTCACTTTGCGGTGGCGCGAAAGCTTGCGTAATCGTTAGCGCTCAAACAATAAGAGAACCATCATGTCCAAGCCATTTACTCACGCCTTAATGCGTAACTTTTTAGGTCACTCGCCACTTTGGTATAAATGGACCATTCTCACTTTTTTAGCGATTAACCCGGTACTCATGTGGGCACTTGGCACCTATATAACGGGTTGGATAATTGTCGCTGAGTTTATTTTTACGCTAGCGATGGCGCTGAAATGTTATCCATTGCAGCCTGGTGGGCTACTGGCTATTGAGTCGGTGCTGATTGGGATGACGACCTCCGACACCGTGTATGCAGAGGTGTCGCATAACCTGCCGGTCATCTTGCTGCTGATGTTCATGGTGGCGGGCATTTACTTCATGCGCGACTTATTGCTTGTGATGTTTACTAAGCTCTTGGTTGAAGTGCGCTCGAAGGTGCTTTTGTCGCTGATGTTTAGTTTGGTCGCAGCTTTGCTGTCGGCATTTTTGGATGCACTCACCGTGACCGCTGTGATTATCAGCGTGGCGGTCGGTTTTTATGGCGTCTATCACCGCGTGGCTTCTGGCAAAACATCGCAACAAGAGCATGAGCTCCACGACTCCAGCGACGACGCTGAAGTGGAGCTACACCGGAGTGACCTCAAACGTTTTCGCGGCTTTCTGCGCAGCTTGCTGATGCATGCGGCAGTGGGTACTGCGCTGGGCGGTGTTTGCACCATGGTTGGCGAGCCGCAAAACTTATTGATTGCCAAGGTTGTGGGCTGGGACTTTATTACCTTCTTCCTAGTTATGGCGCCAGTGACTATGCCGGTATTGGTTGCCGGTCTATTAACTTGTGTGGTGCTGGAGAAAACTCGCTGGTTTGGTTATGGCGAAACACTGCCTGATGCTGTGCGTGATGTGCTCTCAGACTTTGCCAAGCGCGAGCAGTCACGCCGTGGCAGGCAGCAGCAGGCGGCGCTTATCATCCAAGCCATTGCCGCTGTGATTTTGGTCTTAGGCTTAGCTTTTCATGTCGCAGAAGTAGGTTTGATTGGCCTGCTGATCATTATTCTAATCACAGCATTTAATGGCGTAACAGACGAGCATCAAATCGGTAAAGCATTCGCTGAAGCGCTGCCATTTACGTCATTGCTGGTGGTGTTCTTTGTCATCGTTGGCGTTATTCACGATCAGCATTTATTCACACCAATCATCAATGCTGTGTTGTCGATGCCGAAAGATATTCAGCCAGCGATGTTCTTCTTAGCGAATGGATTATTGTCGGCAATTAGCGATAACGTCTTTGTTGCCACGGTGTATATCGGCGAAGTGAAATCGGCGCTAGATCAGGGCAGCATTACGCAAGCTCATTTTGAGCACTTGGCGATTGCCATCAATGCTGGCACTAATATTCCCAGTGTGGCTACGCCCAACGGTCAGGCCGCGTTTTTGTTCTTGCTGACTTCGGCGATTGCGCCTTTGGTGCGTCTGTCCTATGGTCGCATGGTGATCATGGCGCTGCCATACACCATCGTCATGAGCAGCGTTGGTTTGATCGCGATGATCTTGTTCACTGGCAACTCCTGAAGACGTGTCGGATAAAGCATCGGAGAAGGCTTCAGAAGGGCAACTACGCACACTGGCGAGCTTGCGCGAGGTTGCCGCCAGTGATTGGGATGCTTTATTTGATGGCTCTCAGCCATTTCTGAAGCATGGCTTTCTCAGCAGCTTAGAAGATAGCGGCTCGGTCACAGCCGCTATTGGTTGGCAGCCGGCGCATCAGCTACTCATTGGCGATGACGGTGTGCCGCTGGCTGCTGCGCCGAGCTATATAAAAAGTCATTCGCGTGGCGAATATGTGTTTGATTCGGGTTGGGCCGATGCCTGCCATCGTGCCGGCATCGCGTATTACCCCAAGCTACTCACCGGCATTCCATTCTCCCCAGTGACGGGCGCGCGTTTTGGCGGCTCACTCGTGCATCAGCAAGCGCTGATCTTTGCTGTTCAGCAGCGTGTGGAGAGTGAGGCTTTATCGAGCTGGCACATCAACTTCACATCAGCTGAGCAGACGCTTTTGCTTGATGAATCGTCGAGTTTACTGGCGCGCGAAGGCGTGCAGTTTCATTGGCAAAATCCTGGCTGGCGTGACCTGCAAGACTATCTAGATGCATTGCGATCATCGAAGCGAAAGAAGTTTCGCCATGAAATAAACGCTGTCAGCCGAGCAGGCATTAGTTATGACTGCCTGCAGGGCCATGAGCTGAGCGAGGCGCAGTGGGATTTTGTCTACGCTTGTTATAGCAATACCTATCACGAGCGTGGCCAGCAGCAGTATTTGACGCGGGCATTTTTCAGTCTGCTAGCAGAACGTTTGCCGCAAGCTATTCGTGTTTTGATTGCTAAGCGTGGTGATAAGCCGGTAGCAATGGCATTTTACTTAGTTGGCCGCGATAGCTTGTTTGGCCGTTATTGGGGCGCGCTGGAGCCAATTGATTCGCTGCATTTCGACGCCTGTTTTTATCAGGGCATGCAGTTGGCGATGCGCGAAGGCTTATCGCACTTCGACGCCGGCGCTCAGGGCGAGCACAAGCTATTGCGCGGGTTTAGACCGGTGATTACGCACTCATGGCATCAACTCAAACACCCTGGCCTTCGCGAGGCGGTGGCAAGCTTTGTGCGCGATGAGGCGGTGAGTGTTCGAGCCTATGCGCTCGATGCTGAGCAGCATTTGCCGTATCGAAAAGAAGACTAGCCTGCGAGGCATGAGTTTAGTGTCTCGCAGGCTCTACAGAGCCTTAGTGCTCGAGGATTTTATCCGCAGCATCGGGCTTATCGTGTATCGCGAAGCGGTCAACGATGGTCGCACTGGCTTCATTCAGGCCTAAGACCACGACGGTCGCGCCTTCGCGGCGCAATTTCATCACCACTTTATCGAGTGCCGCCACCGAGGTGACATCCCAAAAGTGCGCGCGGGTGAGATCGATCACCACATGGCGAATGTCTTCTTTTAAGTCGAAGGCATCGATGAAGCGATTGGCTGAAGGGAAGAAAACCTGGCCAACAATGCGATAGGTGCGTGTTTGCTTATCTTCGCTGAGGGCAGAGTCGATGGTGAGGAATTGCGAGATCTTATGAGCAAAGAATAGCGAGGCCAAGAGCACGCCGGCCAATACGCCATAAGCAAGGTTATGCGTAGCCACCACGACAGCAACGGTCGTGACCATGACGATATTGGTCGATAGTGGGTTCTTTTTCATGCTCAGAATGGAGCCCCAGTTAAAGGTTCCGATCGACACCATAATCATCACCGCGACCAAGGCGGCCATCGGGATACGCGACACCCAGTCGCTCAAAAATACTACCATCAATAGCAATACAGCGCCGGCGGTGAAGGTCGATAAGCGCGTGCGACCACCTGATTTTATATTGATGACAGACTGCCCAATCATCGCGCAGCCGGCCATGCCACCAAACATGCCGGAGGTGATGTTTGCTATGCCTTGGCCTTTGCACTCACGATTTTTGTCGCTGGGTGTGTCGGTCATATCGTCAACGATAGTTGCGGTCATCATCGACTCCAGTAAGCCAACCACGGCTAAAGCGGCGGAGTAGGGGAAGATGATCATCAGTGTTTCGAAGTTCAGCGGTACTTCTGGCCAGAGGAAAATGGGCAGTGTATCGGGCAGATCACCCATATCGCCGACGGTACGAATATCGACACCAAATGCTAGCGCAACAGCGGTTAGCGACAGAATGCAGACTAGCGGTGAGGGAATGACGCGGCCGATTTTCGGGATATAAGGAAATAAATAGATGATGCCTAGGCCGGCAGCTGTCATGGCGTAGACCGGCCAGCGCACATCGGTAAGTTCTGGCAACTGCGCCATAAAAATCAGGATGGCGAGTGCGTTAACAAAGCCGGTAACCACTGAGCGCGAGACAAAGCGCATGAGGCTGCCAAGGCGTAAATAGCCCGCAATGATCTGTAAGACTCCGCAGAGCAGCGTGGCGGCAAGCAAATACTGCAGCCCGTGGGTTTTCACCAACACCACCATAAGCAGTGCCATGGCACCAGTGGCGGCACTGATCATGCCGGGGCGGCCGCCGACAAATGAGATGGTTACCGCGATGCAAAATGCTGCATACAAACCGACTTTTGGATCCACGCCGGCTATCAGTGAGAAAGCGATTGCCTCAGGAATTAGGGCGAGGGCGACGACTAAGCCGGCAAGAAAATCAGCACGCGGATTAGACAGCCATTGCTGCTTGAGAGTCTGGGTCATGCGAGAAAGCATCCTAAAAACACAGGCCGAGGCAAAAACCATCGGAGCAAAGCGGGCGCATAGGATAGCGGATTATCGTGTTTCAGGCATATAAGTGAGTATTTTTAGTAAATAGGAATTGTTATCGTTCAGATTTAGTATAATAATTGGCTCAGTCTTAAGGAGAGTGTGCATGTTTGTGAAGTCCCCGTTGGTGCAGGCAGTAAGCCTTGTGTTGTGTGTGTCCCCCGCCTTGGTGAGCGCTGCTGAAGCCCCAAAAACATTACCGACAGTATCGGTTACGGCGGCTGCAGAGCTGGCCACTGATGGTTATCAAGGTGTTGGTAGCCGCTCAGCAATGAAAACCAATACAGCGCTGAAAGACACGCCGCAGTCCATTAGTGTGATTAGCCGCGCCCAGCTTGATGATCAGTCGGCACAAAGTTTAGCCGACGCCGTGAAGTACACGCCCGGCGTGAGCTTTACTCAGGGCGAGGGCAACCGCGATCAAGTAGTTATTCGCGGCAATGTCTCAACTGGCGACTTTTATGTCGATGGCCTGCGTGATGACGTCCAGTATTATCGCGACCTCTACAATATCGACCGCGTTGAAGTCTTGCGTGGCGCCAATGGCTTAGCGTTTGGCCGTGGCGGCAACGGTGGCGTGATTAATCGTGTGCAAAAAGAAGCGAGCTGGTCGCCCGTGCGCGAGCTAACCGTTTCTGGCGGAAGCTATGGCCATATGCGCGGTGCTTTAGACATCGGCGGTGGTTTGAGCGAGCGCGTCGCTGGTCGCGTTAACGTGGTTAGCGAACAATCCGACAGCTTCCGTGATGGCGTCGAATTACGCCGCAATGGCATCAGCCCGACACTTACTATTCAGGCCACAGACGCGACAAAGATTGTCCTCGGTGCTGAATACTTTAATGATTTGCGTGTTGCTGACCGTGGTATTCCTTCGCAAAACGGAAAGCCATTTAAAACTGACGAATCCACATTTTTTGGTAATGCCGCGCAAAGCCCAACGGAGACTACCGTGAAGGCGTTGAATGCTTCGGTAGAGCATCGCTTTGCTAATGGCGTGCTGCTAACCAACAAGACGCGCTTTGCTGATTACGACAAGTATTATCAGAATGTTTATGCTGCCGATGCTGTGGGTAAGCAAGCAGCAGGCATGGTTAAAATCAAAGGCTATTACAACGATACGCAGCGCACGAATTTGTTTAACCAAACCGATGCGCAGTTTAACTTTGTCACAGGTAGCATTAAGCATGAGCTGGTGACGGGTGTTGAGCTGGCGCGTCAGGATTCGGATGACTTCCGCATTGATGC
>NZ_CEYEMI010000005.1:7022-61870 GCF_982810325.1 Paraperlucidibaca sp. | reverse complement strand
ATAACATTAGCCCTGGTTCGCCAACCAATGCTCGCGTAACGGCGGTGTATTCGTTTTAAGCGCTAAAGTTACTGTCATGTCTTGCACAAAAAAGCCCCGATAGTCGGGGCTTTTTTGTTAGCAAGCAGGCTTAGGCTTTTTTCAGCTTCTTCGCCAGTTTCTTCAGCTTCTTCTCTTGCTTAGCAATTTTTGCTTGTGTGGCTTTAACTGCTTTTTTCAGGGTTTTTTTCACGTTCGCCATGAGGTATTTCTCCAAGTGATGAGCGCTTTAGCGCATTGAATCAACGTTGACGATCATTCGTCTGGTGTTGATCTAAGTAGCCGCGAATAAAACGACGTATCTCACGAGCGGCACTCGTGTCGTGTTGCTCGCACAGGGCAATAAATTGCGCCCGCTCATCCTCATTAATACGGATGATAAGTTGAGCGTTCTTCTTCTTCGACGGCTTATCGGTCATCGCGTTAGTTCCCGCTCAGGTGTCGTTGTGTATTCACGCACAACCACTATAGTGGCTATCATTATGATAGTCAATGTATATACATTTTTTTGGTGTGCTTTTGCCTACTTAGGCGGCGCCTTTAAGTTGTGGCAGCGTTAACGTCATAGACAAGCCGTGGGGCTGAATGTTTTCGGCCGTTAGCGTGCCACCATGCATTTTGGTGGCTTGTTGAGCGATCGCTAAACCTAGGCCATAGCCATTACGCGCATGCTCTTTGAGCGTGCTGGTCTCGCTACGATAAAACGGCTCAAACATATGCGCCAAATCGGCGTTTGCCATGCCAGGCCCAGCATCGACTATCTGCAAGCGAATATGGTCATGCTGCTGGAGCAGCGTGACATGGACCCTGCTGCCTTCGGCGGTGAACTTGATGGCATTACGCACGATATTCTCGATGGCGCGGCCTAGCACAGTCTCATCGATAGTTGTCATGACCGGCGCGGAAGGCGAGAAGTCGATGGATTTTGTCGACTCGGCGAGCTCATAGCTGGCGTCATCAACAATACTTGCCACTAGCTCGCTGATATCTATGCTGCGCAGATTTAGTGTCGCCTGCGTGCTTTCGAGTCGCGAAAGTGTGAGCAATTCGCCAATCAGCGCATCAAGCCGCTCCGATTCGGTCTCAATGCGCGCGAGACTGTCTTGAATAGCGCTAGGTGTTTGATGCGCTATGCCAATGGCTATTTGCAGGCGTGCGAGAGGAGAGCGTAGCTCGTGTGAGACATCGTGTAGCAGGCGTTTTTGCGCCTCAATATGTTGCTGTAATTGCTGAGCCATTTGGTCAAAAGCAACGCCTAGATCGGCTAGCTCATCGCGGCGACCATTCATGGCAAATGCCACTCTAGTGTCGAGATCACCACGCGCGACTTGATTTAAGGCATGGCGCAAATGCCGTATTGGCTTGGCCAAATACCAAGCAATAGCAGCGCTAAAGGCAAGGCTGGCAAGTAGACCGGTGAGCCAGAGCCAGTAGGGTTGGCGTCCAGGTCCAGGTCGAGGCGGTGGCTCAAGGCCGGCCTGCATACGTAGCTCACGGCGCAATTTACGAAGTTGTCTATGTTGCGCAGGGTTTGTCGCACCATCAATAAACAGTTCTGGGTTTGCCGCTAAAATGGCTTGCGTAGCTTCTGCTCGCGCTCGATCACGTTCGTTATTAACCATTACGCCAACGATTAGGCTGGCACTTATTAAAGCTAGCCAAAACCCGAAAAGTAACTTCCAAAATAGTCGTCCCATTAACTCACTCGCAGTTGGTAGCCTTGGCCACGCACGGTCAAAATTAATGTTTGCTGCTCACCGAGCGCCACGAGCTTTTGTCGAATGCTACTGATGTGCACATCAATGCTGCGATCAAAACGCATGAGCTTGCGCCCAAGTGCTAGCTCAGAGAGCTGAGCCTTGCTGACAATACTTCCTGCTTGAGCCATCAGAGCCTCTAGAAGGCTGAACTCTGTACTGGTGAGCTCGAGCTCTTCGCTATGCCACTGCACGCGGCGTTGGCTTGGCCAGAGCATAATGCCGCTATAGCTGAGGGGTGCGTCGGGTCTAGAGGCGAGCTTGCTTGGATCGGCGCTCATGGCTTCTGTGCGCCGCAAAATAGCTCGAATGCGTGCAAGAATCTCGCGTGGCGAGCAGGGCTTGGGCACATAGTCATCGGCACCAAGCTCTAAGCCAATAATGCGATCGATGTCATCGCCTTTAGCGGTGAGCATGAGCACGGGAATGTGGCTGCTCTGACGTATCTGTCGCAAGGTTTCGATGCCGTTTTGGCCCGGCATCATGACGTCGAGAATGACCATTTGGAAGCGCTCACTCAGCGCCAGTGCGGCACCAGTTTGGCCATCATGCGCGGCTTCACTAGCAATGCCTTCCGCACTTAGGTAAGTGGCGAGAAGCTCGGTGAGCTCGCGATCATCATCGACCAGTAAAATAGGTTGCATAGCTACACTCAGCTAGTGATCGTGTTGACATGATACGGCTTGCACACTTTGTACGTGCCATCTTTACCTAGCTTTACAGTGCGCTTAACGCAAGTTAACGCATGCTATGGGCACACTGCAGTCACGGATCAACGGCTGATCTGCCAACCAAGAGGATTTAACCATGTTGAAGAAAACATTAACCGCCCTAGTTGCTGCGTCGGCATTATCAATGGCCATACCGGCTACAGCACAAGCTGGATGGTTTAGTTCTGGCTCTGAAAAGGCAGAGCAAGGCTGTAAGCATGAGAAAGGCGACAAAAAAGGCCCGCGTGATGAAATGCGTGGTATGCGTGAGTTGAAGCTTACAGATAAGCAAAAGGAGCAAGTGCGCGAGATTCACCGTGAACAGCGCGATACTTTTCACAAAAAAATGGACGCAATCCTGACACCAGATCAGCGCGCCATTGCAGCTAAGCATGAAGCCGAGCGTCAAGAAAAGCGAGATGATCGTCGCGAGCATCGTGATGACAAAAAGTAATAAGTAGAGCAATACAAAGCCGGATAACCTTTAAAGTTATCCGGCTTTTTTATATATGGTCTGTCTAGTGAGGGCGCCTTCAAAAGGCTTGGTGGCGGCGCTACTTTTGGCCAAAGCAGCGATGTAGTAAAGCCATGACAACATGACCACCAAGATATAGCTGAAGCGGTACAGCTCCTAGCTCATGAATGCTGCCTATTTGATGCGCAATCTCGATGTTATCGCCGCTTAACCAAATAGCTATTCCTGTTGTCGCCATAAAAGCAACAGTAAGCAACCCTAAGCCTTGCACTGCTTTGGCGAGTGCATGTGTTTGATCAGCACTAGGCATATGCCTTTGGCGAAGCACTGTTATGAACTCTAAGAGGCTCTGGGTGAGTGCTTGTCTTCGAAAACTCTGTGTCCATGGGAAAAAAGCACCAATACCATTTAAGCGGTAGCGCTGAAGTAGTCCAGCGAGCATGAATACGAGTAATCCTGCTATCAATAATCCAGACCATGTGTGCGTAGTTAGCAGAGTCTTTGCTAGGTCAGTCGCCTCGGTAAGTCGCCACGGTTTAGCCATCCATTCTGATGACAGTAACTGGTGGATAATTGCGATTGCGACTAAGCCATGAGTGGTTTTAGCCAGTAAGTTACTTGATGCTTGATTAGACATGAGGGTGTTCACTAGCAAGACTTCGATTCACTAGTATCGCTTTGTGATGATGAATCAAAGCTAACCGAAAGGTTAAATATTAGACATGTCGCAACCTAGCTCGGTTGGTAGGGCATCGTTAAAAGCTAGTTACAATCTTGGGATAAAAACGTGGGAAATACGGCTCATTCACTGTGTATGCACCATCTTTACCTGGCTTTACAGTGCGCTTAACTCAAGTTAACGCATGTTATGGACACACTGTAGTCGCGGATCAACACTTAGATGATCTGAGCATTTCACAGCGAGGATTTAACGATGATGAAGAAAACATTGACTGCATTGATTACTGCTTCAGCTTTATCGATGGCTATGCCAGCGACAGCACAAGCCGCGTGGTGGAATTCCAGTGGCAATAAAGCCGAGCATAAGCATGAGCATCAAAAGAAGGGTGCGTACGGAGAGAGGCGAGCTCTTCGCGAGCTGAGATTAACTAACTTACAGAAAAAACAAATTCATGAAATTCGTCATGAGCATCAGGTTAGCTTTCGCCTAAAATTGAATACGATATTGACGTTTGAGCAGCGTAAAGCTTTTGCCAGGCTAGTGGCCAAGCAACGAGCGCGGTGAGCGGCAAGCAGAGAGAAGCAAATAAGCTAAGTTCGAGACACATTAGTCTGGTTTTGTCAGAAATTTGTGCCGAATGATAGAGTTGCAATTCTAACATTGAGAAATAAAAAAGCCGCTAAGTAGTTAATACTTAACGGCTTTTGTATATATGGTGCGCCCAGAGAGATTCGAACTCCCGACCCCCAAGTTCGTAGCCTGGTGCTCTATCCAGCTGAGCTATGGGCGCATTGCAGAGGCCGCGCATTATGCGTATCGGCCTATTCATCGTCAAGTGTGTTTTGGTTGAAAAAACAACGTTCGCACAAAGACGGTGAAAATGGCGGAGAGTAAGGGATTCGAACCCTTGAGGGGCTTATGACCCCTACTCCCTTAGCAGGGGAGCACCTTCGGCCTCTCGGTCAACTCTCCGTCAAGGTGGGCGATGATACATAGGCACGGCCTGATTGGAAAGCCTAAAAGTACACTAAATGGGTGAAAACTGGCCAAAGCGTTAGCATCTGGCATTACGTCAACTTGAGGCATCCTCAGGCGTCCGTATAATGACTACTTTTATTGCTATGAGATTTATATGTTTGATTTATCGCAAAAATGGTTGGGGAACTCGCTAGAGGCTTGGGCTTACGCCTTAGCGTTGGCTGTCAGCATCAATGTGGTGATGGGCTTAGTTAAGTGGATCATTGTGACTCGTGGTGCAAAACTCGCCGCGCGCACCACCAGCAATTTCGATGATGCCTTGGTGTCGATAGCCTCGCGCACTAAACAAATTCTGATTTTTGGTGTCACGCTAATGATTGGTACTCGCTATTTAGAGCTATCCGATCAGATTGATAAGACGCTAATGGCAATTGCCACAGTGGCTGGCTTCATGCAATTTGGCCTCTGGCTAAGTGGCGCAATGAGCTTTTGGGTTGAGGCTTACCGCAAGAAAAATAGCGAAGGCGCAGCAGCTACAAGCCTAAGCGCAATTTACTTTATGGGCAGGATGGTTTTATGGGCCATTGTGCTCATGCTCATGCTCGGTAATTTGGGCGTAGATGTGACGGCGCTAGTTGCCGGCCTAGGTGTTGGCGGCATAGCGATTGCTTTGGCGGCTCAAAACATCTTGGGTGATTTATTTGCCAGCTTATCTATTGTTATCGATAAGCCGTTCGTGATTGGCGACACTATTTTAGTCGATACCTACTTCGGTACGGTTGAGCACGTTGGTTTGAAAACTACGCGCCTGCGCAGTGTGACGGGTGAGCAAATTATTTGCTCCAATAGTGACTTGTTACAAACACGCATTCGCAACTTTAGGCGTATGGAAGAACGTCGAATGCTGTTTGCCTTTGGCGTGACCTATCAAACACCGTCCGCTCAACTTGAGAAAATCCCATCGATGGTGCAGGAGATGATCGATGCCGTGCCGAATGCACGCTTCAATCGTGCGCATTTCCGTGGCTTTGGCGCTTCATCGCTAGACTTTGAGGTGGTGTATTGGATGACTGAGCCTGACTATGCCTTGGGGCTTGATGTTCAACAAAGCATCAACTTGGCGATCTTCAAGCGTTTTGAAGAGGAAGGCATTGAGTTTGCGTACCCAACACAAACCTTGTTTGTGCAGCCGCAAAGCAAAGAGCCATTGCATGTGAAAATGGCTGCCGCGAGTGGTGGTGCGGCTTAAGCTGATGTCTTGAGCCAGCGCTGGCTTGATGATTTCGCGTGCATAAAAAAACGGGCCAGATGGCCCGTTTTTTTATGGATCACATTAGTTAGAAGGTAATGGCCATATCAATGAGGTTGCTTGAGCCACTGGTGCCGCCTACTGTGCCTAAAGAGAGTAAAGGGGTACTGAGACCGAGGTTCACACGATATAGCGTATGTGGGCCTGCAGCGCTTCGTGCCAAGAGCAATACGTTTTCATTGTTGCGGCCACTGATATCAAACCCGACTGGCCCTGCAAGCGTTATACCTAAAGGCTGTGAATTGACGAGCTGGCCGACTACGGGTGTAGTGTCTGGTGCAGTGGGGTCGCTAACCGTTTGAGTAGCAATGGCGCTATTGGCGCTATCGACAACAAAAAGTTGCGTTGACGTGGCATTGCGGTAGTTATTTGAGTAAGCCGCAGCCACCACGGTAGGGTCCGGTGAGCCTGAAATAGCAGTGTTAGGTGTGCTTATGCCTGTTTCAATTTCAACAACCGCATTGCTGTCATTGTCGCCAATTAACCGAAGACGATTAACGCCATTTCCGCTAGTGGGGTTGAAGTCGGTGGTATAGCCAACGTTGGCGGTTAATGATGTGGCTGACGTATTGAGTTTAGTGGCAGTCGGCGAGGTGCTACCGTTCACGGGTACTGTTAACGCGTAATGATTACCTAAACTACCTAAACCATTGAGTGTTCGACTGGATTGGCGGAAGTCGATGCCGATTAAGGTTTCCATACCCCCTAGTGTCACTGTTCCCGGAGTGAATATTACGGCTGGGTCATTAGCGCGTAGCACACTGAGCTTATTGGCATTATCTAATACTACAACGGTAGGGTTAGCTGCCGTAATCAGTGAGAGGCTTGCATAGGTTTCACCTGTTGGCAGCTTAGGTAGACTGGTACGGCGGCTGGCTACATTCGATGCCCCTGTCGCGTCTAAAGAATAAACTGCAGGGCTGCCAGCGACCGATAAGACGGCGGTAAGTGCATTGCTGGAAGGGTCAATATCGAAGCCATTAACTGCTGTTACATCACCAATATCTAGGGTTTTGCTTGGTGTGGCGAGCGTACCGGCATTTGCTGAAGAGAAGCTATATAGGGCGTCGGTTGATGTATCGATGCCAAATAGTGTCGTTGTGCGACCGGCGCCAGCAGAAAAGTTATCGGTGTAAGCGACGCCAGCAATAGTGGCGCTAGAAATGCTAACCGGACCGTCTGTGAAAGTCTGGCCAGTCAGTACATCGACACGATAGTTGCTGTCGTCACTGCCGATGATACGTAAACGATCAACGGTTGGGTTGAAGTCTATGGTGTAGCTGACGTTTGCATTGAGCGAGCTAAAGGCGTCTGTTGTGTCAGCAGAGTCTGCGGTGAGTGTGCTGACACGTGTTATTACGCCTGTGGTTGGCGTAATAGTTACAATGCGACCTTCGGAGCCTAGGCGCGTTAGAGCATAGAGCGTGCCTTCAGCGTTGCGATAGTCGATGGCGAGAACTTGTTCATCGATATCCAAAGCATTGACGCTGTAGCCATCATTATCATCAGCTGGGTCATCTACAATAGTGTTGGTTAAGATACCAACAACTGAGCGGGCAAACTCCGTGTCCTCTAAATCGACGCCAATAATTCGGTTATTACTGGTAAGCAAGTACGCTGTCGCCGAGCTCACCTCAATGCGCGGGCCATCAGATGAGCCGCCACCGCAGGCGCCAAGTAGTCCACCAGTGGTGATGAGAGCAACCGCATAGGCAATGGGTTTGATAGAGAATCGAATCGACATAAGGCGTCCTAAACTTAGCGCAGTAATTGCGCGTGATGATGTAAGTGGTCAGCAATAAAGCTGCTAATAAAGTAGTACCCATGATCATAACCGCTCTGCCTACGCAGTGTTAGCGCTTGGCCGGCGCCGCGACAGGCTGACTCAAAGCGATCGGGACTTAGTTGATTGGGTAGGAATTGATCCTCCAAACCTTGATCAACGAGTAGGGCAGAGGTGCGTTGACCATCCTCGACTAAGGCCGTGGCATCGAATGCGCGCCAGCTACTGCGGTCATCACCCAGATAGCGGCTAAAGGCTTTCTCACCCCATGGGCATTCGCTGGGCGCTGCTATTGGCGCAAAGGCGGAGACCGACTGGAACCGCTCAGGGTGTTTCAAGCCGATGGTGAGCGCGCCGTGGCCGCCCATAGAATGACCCATGATGCCGACACGATCGGCGCTCGCGGAGAAGTTAGCTAGGATAAAGTCACGCAACTCCAGTACATAACTACCCATACGGTAATGCGTAGCCCATGGCTGAGTGGTGGCGTCGAGATAGAAGCCTGCGCCGACACCAAAATCCCAATGTTCACGATCACCGGGCAGCTCAATATCACGCGGACTGGTATCGCAAGTCACCAGCATCAAGCCCAGCTCTGCGGCAACGCGCTGAGCGCCAGCTTTGACCATGAAAGTCTCTTCTGTGCAGGTCAGGCCGGCGAGAAAAAATACCACCGGCACCGGACCATTGGCTGCTTGTGGTGGCTGATACACGGAAAAGCGCATCGGCAGGCCGATGCTGCTGGAGTCATGAGTGTAAAAGCCCTGTATGCCGCCGAAACAAGCGTGTTTGCTGCGAGTAATCATGCTCATTTGCTAAGCGCCGAGGGTTTAGCGGCCGATGGCCAGCGCATAAAAAGTGCCACGCCCAAGCCCCAGGCACCGTTAAGTAATAAGCCACCGATGACAGTTTTCATCTCCACTGGCAGGTCTTTGAGCGGAAACACAATTAGCATCGCGACTGCGGTTGGGCCAATGGCGCCGATCAGCATCGCTTTGAGCCAATAGATTGCGCCATGGTTTTGGCGAATCCAGTAGGCCACGGGTACGCCCCATAAGCCGCCCCAAAATGCCAGCGAGATGACCGCAGGCACACCTAAAGGCTGGCTTGGTGTGAGATTAAACGCTGGTACTGGCACCATGCCGAGGCTATAAAACAGGCTGAATAAGCCCTGATGAAACAGCAGCGTGGCGAAATAACCCGCGACAAAGGCTCTGAATGCAAACATGACTTTCCCCTTTATTGATCGTATGGCCGCTTACGTAATCTGTTCTAGAAAATCACCACCGAACGAATCGATTCGCCACGCTTCATCAGCTCAAAACCTTCGTTGATGTCTTCGAGTTTGAGCTTGTGGGTGATTAGCGAGTCGATGTTGATTTTGCCTTCCATATACCAGTCGACGATTTTCGGCACATCGGTGCGCCCACGCGCGCCACCGAAAGCCGAGCCTTCCCATTTGCGCCCAGTCACTAGCTGGAATGGCCGCGTGCTGATTTCCGCACCAGCTTCCGCCACGCCGATGATGATGCTGCGGCCCCAGCCTTTGTGCGTGCATTCGAGGGCATCACGCATGACCTTGGTATTGCCGATGCATTCGAAGCTGTAGTCAGCGCCGCCATCGGTCAGTTGCACAATGGTATCGACGACGTTTTCAACTTCTTTCGGGTTAATGAAGTGCGTCATGCCGAACTCGCGGGCCATCTTTTCGCGCTCAGGATTTAAGTCGACACCAATGATTTTGCCGGCCCCGACCATCTTCGCGCCTTGAATGACATTGAGGCCGATACCGCCTAAGCCGAACACCACGACATTGGCGCCAGCTTCCACTTTAGCGGTAAACAATACAGCGCCTATGCCGGTAGTGACACCACAGCCGATGTAGCAAACTTTGTCGAACGGCGCGTCTTCGCGGATTTTTGCCAGAGCAATTTCCGGCACCACGATGTAGTTAGAGAACGTCGACGTGCCCATGTAGTGGAATAAATCTTGGCCATTAAGCGAGAAGCGTGAGGTGGCGTCCGGCATTAAGCCGCGGCCTTGTGTGCTGCGAATGGCTTGGCAGAGATTGGTTTTTTGCGACAGGCAGAATTTGCATTCTCGGCATTCGGGTGTGTACAGAGGAATCACGTGATCGCCTTTGCGCAATGACTTCACGCCAGGGCCAACATCAACCACGATACCTGCGCCTTCGTGACCCAAGATGGAGGGGAAAATACCTTCAGGATCAGCGCCACTGAGCGTGTAGTAGTCGGTATGGCAGATACCTGTGGCTTTGATTTCGACTAGCACTTCACCAGCTTTCGGCCCAGCCAAATCCACGGTTTCGATAGTCAGCGGTTGGCCTGCTTTCCAGGCGACAGCAGCGCGAGTTTTCATAAGGCTGTGCTCATTGCAAAAGATGGCCTAGACCATAGCAAGTGTCGGTCTGAGCGTCACTCATGCAGACTACGATTGAGGCGAAAAAGTGATACAAAAAAAGCGAGAGCCCCTCTATGGCGACTCTCGCTAAATTATCTCACGCTGGGCATCGTCAATATGCTCAACGGTTCATAGCGGCTTATGGCAGGGCGGGTACGCCAGTAGGCAGTCCCAAATCTGGCAAGCCGGTGGGTAAGCCGGCACCATTGCCAGAAAGTAACGCTTGGATATTGCTTGCCAAAGTTTGTAAATCGGCTGCGCTTGGCAGTTTTGGTGGCAGGCTTAGGCTAGGTGGTGTGCCAGCAATCGGGTAGTCGAGTGCGATTAGGCTATTACCATTAACACGCTCAGTGCCGAGCAAGTACTCGCCAACTGGCACGTCGTAATAGAACGTGGCTGGTGCTGACTTTAGTGCCGTTGCGGCACTCGGAATGCCTGCCGGCAAGCTTGGAGCGCTTGGTAGTTGATCTAAGCCAGGTACGCGGTCAAGTCCGGGGATTTGCGAGGTTAGACTTGATAGCTGGGCCGTTTGCAATTGCGAGCCCACATTATCGATAGCGCGGCCCAACGTTTCTGTGCCGAGATTATGCCAACGAACGGCCATGATGTTGATTTTGCCAGTTTTCACGGTATTAACTGCATAGCCTGCGGTCATGCCCAGACGTGAGTCTAGTTGCAGTAAGTTAGTGAAGTCTTGGCCGTTTAGTGAACCATTAGTTTGGAATGGGAGTGGCAATGGCAGCGGATTGCTGTTGTTGCCAATGACAGGTTCAACACGACGGATATTCAGCGGGCCAATCGGCAGCACATTAAGCACAGGTGCTAATAGTTGACTCGCAGCGGAGTCAACCGCACCACCACGGGTCACTTGCACGCCGTAGGAGTTAACTTTTGGCGCCTGCGTCGACAAGTCAGCTAAGCCCACATCTAGCGGTAATGGCAATGGTAGTTTGCTGGTCAGGCCTGATAAACCTGGAATGCTAGCCAAGGGGCTTGCTGCAGTGGCTTCTCGTGGTTTTTGGTCATTGAGGGTGCCGAGGGCATCATAAGCGACTTGGAAAATATCCATCGCCGTGGCGCGTGTAGGGAACTGTCCGGCATTGAGTGGATAGGCAAAAGTGTAGCTAGCGTTGGTGGCCAACACTTTGTCTTGCACATTTTCAGTGGTAGTTGTGATTTTTAGATCGCGGCAGCGACCAAAAAGCACCGCATTACAGACGCCGGTCAGTTTCACTTCGATCGATAGCGGCGCTTGAATGACGATAGTGTCATTGACTGTATGTTGGTCTAGCGCAGTCGCAATCACAGCATCTACATTGGTGGTATTTGTGATAGTAAATGACTGGCCTTTCGATACACCACTAGTCACGAAGGGGACGATGACGGTGCCTTCAGTCGCTGTGTTGTTGGTGGTTTTTACATAGTTAGTCAGGCTGCGCACATTGTGCGGCAAAATCCATGGACCAAGGTCGGGTACAGCATAAGTCGCAACTAAATAAGCCACTGTGGTGCCAAGGCCATAGGCATTAAATAGGTCGTTGAGCGATGGTTGACTGCCGCTAGCAAGAGGGATGGGCAGGTTGCTTGCACCGGGTAAGCTATCGAGTCCAGGCAGTGCATCTAAGCCAGGAATTCCATTAGGTAGGCCGTTTGGCAAGCTCGGTGCTGCGCCAGCGCTGGTCAGCGAGCCGACTAAGAAGCTGATTAAGTCTTGTGCCATCGCGGCCATTTCTGGTGTTTGCTCGCCTGATGGACTCAGGTTGCCAAAGTTGCCAAGAAACTTGGACAGCTCTAGTGACAAGGGTGCGGGTAAGTCGCGGCCCATGGTGAGCGCAGTTAGGGCGGCAGCAGCTTGTGTTGGGTCTAGTAGTGATGGGCCTGCGAGCGGGTTATTGTCACCAAGGTTAGCGAATGCATCGGCACCGGGCAGGCTGGGATTATTCGGTGTTGGTGCAGCGTTCGCGAATGCGCCGAACGGTGATTGAGCGAAAACATTTTGCAATGAGCCTAGAGCGCTATCGAGCGGGTTCGTGAGCTGTGACGGTAGAGGAATAGGTAGCGATGACAAACTAAACGCAGCCCATGAGGCACTTGCTGTCAGAGCGAGGGCAACCACTAAATTTTTCTTTTTCATGATAAAGGTCTCAGCGATGGTCTGAGCGGCATCCTTGTCGACTGGGTTAAGTGCCCTTCTAGGCGTACTGAAACTTAACTCATGTAAAGTTTTAAAGGCTACTTTTGTCGGTTAATTGTTGCCCTAATGTAACGATTTTCGTCGGTAGATGAATGGCTGCCGAATTTATCTAGCTGTGCCGTGGCGCTTTTAGCTAGAGCTCATAAGTAGTGAGTTATTGGCCTGTGCTGCTAGAACTAAATGCTGCGCGACTTCGGTTACACGCTTTAGTCGGCGCAAATCTTCGCTATATGACAGCCAAAATTGTCGTGTGATGCTGAGCTCTTCATTCAAGACCGGTACCAAGCGCGGATCAGTGTCAGCAATAAAGCAGGGCAAAATAGCCAAGGCTCGGCCTTGCAAAACAGCATGGTATTGCGCCAACGCGCTGGTGCTGCGCAGTGTGCTCTGGGCCCCGGGCACGAGTTCATCGAGATATAAAAGTTGGGCGCTGAAGGCGAGCTCATTAACGTAGTTAATGAAACGATGTTGGGTTAAGTCTTCGATGCAAGTGATAGTCGGGTGCTGCGCGAGGTATTCGGGTGTGGCGTAGAGCTTGAGCCGGTAGTCGCATAACTTGCTAGAGATGTAAGGCCCGCGCGCTGGGCGCTCTAGCGTGATGGCTATATCGGCCTCGCGGCGCGAAAGATTGACGAAGTGCGGCACCGGTAAAATATCGATAGAAATATTGGGGTAGCGGTCTTGGAATTCGACCATGTGCGGAGCAACAAAGTAAGTGCCAAAGGCCTCGGTGCAACCAATACGAACATGGCCTGAGAGTGCGCTGCCAGTTCCAGAGACTTCGGCCATAGCTGCCGCCATAGCCGCTTCCATGGTGTCGGCATGGCGCACTAAATGCTGACCATCGACGGTGAGCGTGAAGCCATTACTGCGTGATTTATCGAATAGTAGTGCGCCGAGACTTTCTTCTAATGAGCGAATGCGCCGCGCTACCGTGGTGTAGTCCACGCTTAGTCGGCGAGAAGCAGCGCTGGCGGTACCGGCTCGGGCGACTTCGAGGAAAAATCTTAGGTCATCCCAGTTTAAATTTTTGTTGGCAGATTTTTGCATATCGATTAGGACTTATTCTGAGTTCATATTGCATTTTAACCTGTATATGCTGTTGCAACAGTAATTCCAGAATTATTTAAGGCAGATCGCTATGACCAGCACTATTCCTACCGTCAAATTGCTCATCAATGGTGAGTTTATCGAGTCGAAAACCACCGAGTGGCGCGATGTAGTTAACCCTGCTACTCAGGAAGTGCTGGCTCGCGTACCTCTTGCCACCGCTGATGAGCTAGCAGCTGCTGTGGCTGCTGGCAAAGCAGCATTCAAAACCTGGCGCAAAACCCCAATTGGTGCCCGTGCACGCATCTTCTTAAAGTATCAGCAGCTGATACGCGAAAATATGAGCGAAGTTGCTGCGTTACTGACGGCTGAGCAGGGCAAAACTCTGCCAGATGCCGAAGGCGATATTTTCCGTGGTTTAGAAGTGGTCGAGCACGCTGCCAATATTGGCTCGCTGCAAATGGGTGAGATCGCCAATAACGTCGCCAATGGCGTCGATACTTATACATTGCAGCAGCCTATTGGCGTTTGCGCTGGTATCACACCATTTAACTTCCCCGCCATGATTCCACTGTGGATGTTTCCGATGGCAATCGCTTGTGGCAACACTTTCGTGCTCAAGCCATCTGAGCAAGACCCCATGAGCACCATGCGTTTGGTAGAGCTGGCGGTCGAAGCGGGCATTCCTGCTGGTGTGTTGAACGTGGTGCACGGCGCTGTCGATATTGTTAATGGCCTATGCGATCACCCTGATATCAAAGCAATTTCCTTCGTTGGTTCAACACGCGTTGGCACCCATGTTTATCATCGCGCAACGGCTACCGGTAAACGCGCTCAGTGCATGATGGGTGCGAAAAACCACGTGGTGGTGCTACCTGATGCACCGAAAGAGCAAACTTTGAATGCGCTCGCCGGCGCAGGTTTCGGTGCCGCCGGTCAGCGTTGCATGGCGTCATCGGTGGTGGTGCTAGTGGGCGAAGCGAAGCACTGGGTGGATGAAATTGCTGAGCGTGCGAAAACCTTGAGTGTAAATGCCGGACATATTGCCGGTACTGAGATTGGCCCGGTGATTTCCTGTGCCGCTAAAGCACGCATTGAAAGCCTGATTGAGGCTGGCATCGCCGAAGGTGCGCGCTTAGTGCTCGATGGCCGTAATCCAGTAGTGAAAGGCTATGAGCAAGGCAACTTTGTCGCGCCCACACTGTTTGCTGGCGTGAAGCCGGGCATGCGCATTTATGACGAAGAGATTTTTGGCCCAGTGCTGTGTGTGGTTGAAGTCGACACGCTGGATGAGGCGATTGCGCTAGTGAATGCCAATCCCAACGGTAATGGCACGGGTATTTTTACTCGCTCTGGCGGTGCCGCACGGCATTTCCAAGAGGAGATTGATGTCGGCCAAGTTGGAATCAATGTGCCGATTCCTGTGCCGGTTCCGTTGTTCTCGTTCACAGGTTCACGTGGTTCGAAGCTCGGTGATTTAGGTCCTTATGGCAAACAGGTTGTGATGTTCTATACGCAAACCAAAACCATCACTTCGCGTTGGTTTGACGAAGATGCGGTGAGCACTGTCAACACCACCATTAGCATGCGTTAAGGGTGCTGGCGTGAACTTTGAACTGAGCGATGAACAGCTGGCTTTTGCGCAGCTAGCGCGTGATTTTGCTCGGCAAGACCTTGCGCCCTTCGCGGCGCAATGGGATGCCGAGTCTATTTTTCCTGTCGATGCGTTTCGCAAGGGTGGGCAGCTGGGTTTTTGCGGCCTGTATTCACCGGAAGCACAGGGTGGCTTAGGGCTGTCGCGCCTAGACTCGGCCTTAGTGTTTGAGGAGTTGGCGGCAGCAGACCCATCTACGGCGGCATTTTTCACCATTCATAATATGGCGACATGGATGCTCTGCACCTGGGGTAAGCCAGCGCTGCAAGCTGAGTGGGGCGAGCGCCTGACTTCGGGTGAGCAGCTCGCGTCATACTGCCTAACCGAGCCAGATGCGGGTTCTGATGCCGCCAATTTAAAAACCTCGGCACGCCGTGATGGCGATGACTACGTGCTAAACGGCAGCAAGATGTTTATTTCTGGCGCGGGTAGTACCGATATGTTGGTGGTTATGGTGCGTACGGGCGCAGCCGGCGCTAAAGGCATTTCGGCGATTGCTGTGCCGGCAAATTTACCTGGCATTCGCTATGGCAAAAAAGAAGAAAAAATGGGCTGGAATAGTCAGCCCACGCGCGCCATTTTCTTTGATGACGTGCGAGTACCTGTCGCTAATCGCTTAGGCGAAGAGGGCGAAGGCTTCCGCATCGCTATGAAAGGTTTGGATGGCGGGCGCATCAATATTGCCACCTGTTCGGTGGGGGCAGCGCAAGGCGCCCTTAACGCTGCGCAAGCCTATCTTGGTGAGCGTAAGCAGTTCGGCAAAGCACTGGCCGAGTTTCAGGCCTTGCAATTTCGCCTCGCCGACATGGCCACGGAATTAGTCGCGGCTCGGCAGATGATTCGCTTAGCGGCAAGCAAACTCGACGCTGGCCATAGAGACGCTAGCACCTATTGCGCAATGGCCAAACGCTTCGCCACTGACGCCGGTTTTAACGTGTGTAATGAGGCGCTACAGCTACATGGCGGCTACGGTTATCTGCGTGATTACCCGCTTGAACGTCTGCTTCGCGATGCTCGTGTGCATCAGATACTGGAAGGTACGAACGAGATCATGCGCGTGATTATTGCGCGCCGAATGCTCGAGGCCGACGCGCCTGAGTCGATACGCTAACGCGCCTGAGTTTGATCGTTGCGGCACCTAAATTTGCTCAATAAAGAGAGAATAAAAAATGACCATCAGCATCGCATTTATCGGCCTCGGCAATATGGGCGGCCCCATGGCAGTCAACCTGCACAAGGCCGGCTTTAAGGTTACTGCCACAGATTTATCCGCCGATGCCCGCGCTCGCGTGGCCGCAGAAGGCGTGAGCGTAAGCGATAGCGCCGCAGGTGCCGTGAGCGATGCCGATGTAGTGATTTCAATGCTGCCGGCTAGTCGTCACGTTGAAGGTTTGTACTTGGGCGAGGGCGGTTTATTAGCCACGCTGGCGGCTTCGGTGCGTGTTATCGACTGCAGCACCATCGCCCCCGAAACTGCGCGCAAAGTCGCGAAAGCTGCTGCCGAAAAAGGCATTAGCCTCATCGACGCGCCTGTTTCTGGCGGTACTGCCGGCGCTACTAATGCCACATTAACTTTTATGGTTGGCGGTGAAGATGCAGCCGTCGCAGCTGCCAAGCCCTTACTCGAGGCCATGGGCAAAAACATTTTTCATGCTGGCGGCAATGGTGCTGGTCAGGTCGCGAAAGTCTGCAATAACATGCTGCTTGCCATCCATATGATCGGCAGTGCTGAGGCGCTGAACTTAGGTGTGAGTTTAGGTCTCGATGCCAGTGTGCTCTCCGACATCATGAAGCAAAGCTCGGGCGACAACTGGTCATTGCAAAAGTACAACCCCATGCCTGGCGTGATGGAAGGTGTGCCCGCGAGTCGCGATTACAGTGGTGGTTTTGGCACTGATTTGATGCTGAAAGACTTAGGCCTCGCCGAAGAGGCAGCTCTTGGTGCGCAGACGCCCATTCCTCTGGGCGGATTAGCGCGTCAGCTCTATGCCCTGCACAGCGCTGGCGGCAATGGTGGTTTGGATTTCTCCAGCATTTTGCGCATGTTACAGAAAGCCTAACTAGTTGCTAAGCGCCATGCAGTGCAGTTCTTGTTCGTAACTGCACTGCATGGCATGCTTTCGCCTTCTTAATAGCTTAGTGATAGGCAGGAAGACAGCATGAGCGAGAGTTCGCTAAAGAGTTCTGACGAAAAATACTGTAGCGAATGTGCTGCCATCATTAACGCAAAAGCAGAAATATGCCCTAAATGTGGCGTACGCCAAATGCATCCCTCGGTCACGGTTAACCTCGGTGCTTTAGCGCCCAATGGTAAGAGTCGAATCGCAGCGGCTTTGCTGGCGTTTTTCTTAGGCGGCTTCGGCGTCCATAAGTTTTATCTTGGCCAAGTTGGTCTCGGCATTTTATATTTGATCTTCTTTTGGACAGTTATTCCATCAATCATTGCTTTTATTGAGTTTGTTTTACTATTAATAATGAGCGATGAAGAGTTTAATCGGCGACATGGCCAATTTTGAATTAATTCAATGGTATTAATAATGCAATCTGATGTAAGTATTATGGGGAATGACTCCATCAAAAAAGTTTTAATAACTGACGATACTCAGTTTGGCGGATTTTGGCGTCGATTTGCAGCGGTTATTATTGATTTCTTCGCCATGCTAATGCCGATCCTATTAGTGTCGACATTGCTTAGGGCGAGCATTTTTTTTGTTACGGACATCGACTTAGATGTACTTAACTTTATCGAGTCGATAGTAACTATATGCATGTGGTGGCTTTATTACTCACTTTTCCATTCATCAAGCTGGCAGGCCACACTGGGGAAGCGCGCTCTGCGCCTAAAAGTTGTCGATCTAGATGGCCATCGAATTAGTTTTGCCAGAGCCTCAGGTCGCTTTTTTGCGCAATATCTGTCTGCACTTACTTTTTGCATCGGCTATATGATGGCGGGCTGGACCAAACGTAAGCGCAGCCTGCATGACATGATTGCTAAAACATATGTGATTAAAGCAGAGGCTTAGCTTTTATGCCAAGAGAGTGTGAGTGCCAATAATTACGATGCGTCTATACGTCAGCTTTGTTGCTAGCAGCTAACAAATGAAAGGCGTTGAGCGCGAAATAGTCGGATTTCATCTCGATGATGAGCAGCATTGGGTTGCTCAGCTCAAGTGCGGTCATAATCAGCATGTTCGCCATGATCCTCCTTGGCAGAGTCGTCCTTGGGTTATTACCGTGAATGGTCGAGAGCAGGCACTTGGGCGTGTCTTGGCTTGTGTGAAGTGTGTTAGTGAGGAGTCGGCGGATACTCGTCCGTCGTGCTAAATGGGTTTGAGCGCTAGGGTTAAAGAGCAATAAGGCAACACAGCCTCAGCCGTTGCTTTGGTTTAAATGTTCATTATAGAAAAACTCGGCAGCTGCCTTTAGCACATTGATTTCTGAGCGCAGTAAGGCTATTTGCTGATTAAGTAACTCAATTTCACGCAACAAACTGGCATCAGGCGTGCATTTATGCGGTGCGCTATCATCTTTCATAGTATTAACCTTGGCGCTCTGATCAACTGTATTTATTACAGTGGCGTTACACGCCGACATCCATTTCACAACGAAGCGCAGTGTATCGGGTTGGCTAAACTTGACTTAAGTGTTTTTTTGTAAGCTATACGACTAATTGTTTCTGCTTAATTGTTAATTCATGTATCTAATCGATACTTAATGTAAGTAAGCGCTGAGTATTGGTAATTTATTTCAGTTCGTCGCGTGAAAATCAACCGCTTATTGCTGGTCGCTAGGATTTCACTTTGTAATATCTTGTAGTAGTACGGTTTTTACCTTACATGATGTCGACTGTATAGATGTAAACCTCCTCGTAAAGTGGCGCCATTCCAAACAGAGGGGGTTGTTATGCACTTACTTAAACCAATTGCTCGATTTTCGATGGTAGCTGGATTTGCCGCAGCACTTGCCGCTTGCGGCTCTGATAGCGGTCAATTTAATGAGGACGGCACTCCTCAAACTAAACCACCAGTGGCCAATTCGGTGGTTTGCGCCGACGTATTGCTTAGCGATGCCACAGGCGCGAAAAGTGTTTTGCTAGCCGAACCATTTGCAACGACAGTACCGCAGCTGATCAAAGCAATTTTAGATCCAAGCAAACAGTCGCAGGCAGATTTGCTGGCACCTATCAAAGTGCTGAAAGAAAAAGGCACTAGCCAACAATGCGAACTGGCATTATTTGTCAGCCATCTGACGGCAGCTGATGACTTAGGTAAGTTATCGCCGCTAGTGCTGACGCTAAATACTGTGCTTGTCGGCTTGAATCAAGGTCTGACTCCTGAGCAAGTAGCGAGTGGCCTGGAATCGATATTGGCATTAAGTGAGCCTAGCAATCCTGGCACACAAGGTCTGATTTCCGCAGTGACCAATCTAACAGGCGGTTTATTAGGTGGCACAATTTTAAGCCCAGTCAATGACCTGTTGAACTTCCTGCTAAACCCTAAATTAGGCGTCTTGGCGCCATTGACTGGTGTAGTTGATCAACTGACAGACAAAGAGTCTGGTGCTTTAGGTGCGTTAACCAGCTTGGTTGATCAGCTGGTAAACACTAAAGATGAGGCGTTAAACCCATTGATCGCATTGCTGAACGGCATTCTTGGCGGCAGCGAAAATGGCCAAACACCTGAAGAGATTGCTCAAGGCTTATTAGCACTTGCCAATGGCCAGTTGTTTACGAAAGTAATCGTAGCCATGGTGCCATTCTTTGGTGAAGAGTTAGCGAAAGTAGCACCAGTTGCAGCACCGCAAATGACACCTGCTGGCTCGCAAGCGCCAGCTGGTTCGACTCCGGCTGGCAGTGGCACTTCAACTGATTCGACTGGAGGCACTAGTACAGCAGCTGCACCAAGCATCCCCGTAATTGGTGATGTGATTGGTCAAATCCCAGTGTTAGGTCCTTTGCTGAATCAAATTCTAGGCGGCCTGCTTAGCGGATTATTTGGTGGCTTTACTAAAGCTTAAAGATGACCGAGTGATTTAGCAGTATTTAGGCCGCAGGGATGCGGCCTTTTTTTGCGCTATTGCATGTGCCGCCTGAAGCGGCTATTACATTCTTTCGTCATTTTGTAGATCTAAGGAGTGTCACGTGTTTAGCCATATCATGATCGGTGCCAACGATATTCAAGCTTCAAAAGTATTCTACGATGCCGTGCTCGGTGCCATGGGCCATAAGCCCGGCGTCATGGATCCTAAGGGCCGCTGTTTCTACTTCACTGATGCCGGCATCTTTGCCCTCACACCTCCCATTAATGGTGAACCTGCAAGCTGCGGCAATGGCAGCACGATTGGCTTTGCTGCTAAAGATCCAGCTACAGCCGATGCCTGGCACGCGGCTGGCCTCGCGAACGGCGGTACAACGCTTGAAGATCCTCCCGGCTATCGCGAAGGTCCATTAGGTAAATTGTATTTGGCCTATTTGCGCGACCCCAGTGGCAATAAAGTCTGCGCATTGCATCGCGCGGCTAGCGAGTAATCAGCATGGATATGCCTAGCCTAAAGACACGTGTCAGCGCTGAAGAGTGGCAGTTGCGCTGCGATTTAGCAGCTTGCTATCGCTTAGTGGCGCATTACGGCTGGAGCGATTTGGTGTTCACGCACATCACGGCACGTGTGCCGGGGCCTGAGCATCACTTCCTCATTAATCCTTATGGACTGATGTTTGACGAGATTACGGCGTCGTCATTGGTTAAGGTCGATGCTGAGTGCAATAAAGTCATCGATTCGCCATTTCCGGTGAATCCTGCTGGCTTTATTATTCATTCGGCTGTGCATGAGGCCCGCGAAGATGCCGGCTGCGTGCTGCATACGCACACGCGTGCGGGTGTCGCTGTGAGCGCCCAGCAGGGTGGAGTATTGCCGATTTCACAGCAATCGACATTTGTCTTGGCTGGCTTGGCGTATCACGAATATGAAGGTGTGGCATTTCGCCCCGATGAGAAGCCGCGCTTGCAGGCAGACCTTGGTTCGGCAAACTTTCTAATGCTACGTAACCATGGCTTACTAACCGTTGGGCCAACTATTGCTGATGCCTTTTTGAGCATGTATGTGTTTGAAAGTACTTGCCAGATTCAGCTATCAGCTCAGGCCGGTGGGCCGCTGATAGAGGTTAATCCGCAGATTGTGGCAGGTGTTGCTGAGTCTATGCGCGTGCAAACCAGCGGCCTAGGCGGTGCGTTTGTATGGCCTGCGCTACTGCGCAAACTTGACCGACTAGGCGCTGACTATTCTCGTTAGAGAGTGATGCTCGCTAGCTATTTGGTTTTGCAGCTAAAGAGCATAGTGACCTTGCACTTATATTCGCCATTGGCGTTTGCCGCGCAGTTTTTCTTGGCCATGGTGCCGCTGTCTTTTTCGAGGCGGCCTTTGTGGCCAGCACAACTCTGCGCTGCTTCGTTATAGGCGTTTGTTTCTGCAAGGTTCAGTGCTTGATCGTAGCCGAAGTACATTGATGTGGTGCCATGCGCCTCTAGGCTTAGGATGTTGTAGCTGACACCCGCAGTCTTTGTTTCCTTGGCCTGTTGCTTAGGCGCTTGCTTGCTCTGCGCTTTGGCGACACTGCGATCAACAGCCTTGGTATAAATGCTACTGTGGTTTATATCCTGCACTTCGTTATCGCGTCGGCGTTGTTGCCAGCTCCACTCTGACTTAGTAAGGGGGCGCGGCGTATAGCTGCTAGGTTGGCTTATCACGCCACCACGCTTCTGGCGATTGATCCTATTTTGCTGTTCGATGTAGTTCGTATTATTGCCATATTTAGCAAGGTCATTATTTATTCTAGATATGGTTTCACGATAGTGAGCATTGGAGCGCGCGGCACTTTCAGCGTTTTTCTTTGCTATATAAGCATTGCGTCGCTGGACGCCATTATTATGTTTCGCAATGCTTTCTTCCAAACGTTCCTTGGCTCGTTTAACGGCTCTATCTATATATTTGATGGCTTGCTTGAAGGGTTTTTCAATTTTTGGGTTTAGTTCTTCGTGCAGTTTTTCGATGCTCGGTGGCGTGCCATTGAAAGAGCTCAGCGATATCCTGCGTTCATAACTGATGACAGGCCCAGAGCTCAACGGGATGAGTGACTTACACTGCTGGCTTCCCCATGGTCTCTTGGTCGTGAGGTAAACTCGCAGAACTTGGCTACCGTCACCAACTAAAAAGTATTGCTGATAGGTGCGGCGCGCGACATGGTCAAAGCGAAAATACATAAAGCCATCTTGCGACTTGCCTGAGTAGTGAATACCGTAGCGGCGGTCAATTTCTTGAATAAGTGCGCTGTTGTCATCAGTGAAATTTACACTGTTATTAATCCAATTCTCGTTCAACGAGATACAAGTACTATTACTCATCTTGTCGATATCGATGGATTTGGAGTAACTCCAGTCATTGAACACTTCTGGAGTCTTATCGGCCATGCTTTTTGTGAGGTCGGCTTCAAATTTATCTAGCATTGATGCTGCGTATGCTTGACTGAGGGCAGCATCGGGTTCAGGTGCCGACATCCTTTGTACCATCGACAGGCAGCCAGTGAGGTAGAGGCTACTGATGAGCGAAAGAAAAACCTTTAGGTAGATGCGAAGTGATTTTTTGTTTTTATATTTCATACGTTTGAGTTTTCCTCAGTGCTTGTAGTTAAGTTTGTTGCTCTTAGGCGTTGCGTCGATACTGGCTCGGCGTCGTGCCTGTCCAGCGCTTAAAGGCGCGGGTGAAATTTGCTACATCTGAGTAGCCTAGCAGCTCAGCGATACGTTCGATGCTCTGCACATCTTGGCGCAGTAGCAAGACCGCACGCTGACGGCGCAAATCCTCCAAAATATCGCTAAAGCTAGTGCCGTCTTGTGCGAGCTGGCGCTTTAACGTGCGCTCCGACATGCACAAAATAGTCGCCACCGCCTCAACACTGCGAAAACCATCGTGTTCATCATGAATTAAATCGCGCACTTGCCGGACAAAACGATTGGTGTGACCAATCGCGACCAGCTCGCGCTCGCATTGCTCAATGGCTAATTGGCTGGAGCTGGTATCGGCCATGACTAGCGGCAAATCTAAATAGGCCTTGGCAAAGCGAATGACATTTTCGGGCTGCGCAAAATGTATTTTTGCCGGCAAGATGTGGCTGAATTCGGCAAAGCGCTTGTTTTCAGGGATGTCTATATCGGCGACGCCGTAAAGCGTCTCGCCGGTGAGCACTTGCGCCATTTGTCCTAGACCTACCATTAGCGCCGCTACAGCGGTATCGCGCAAAGGTTGCAGGTTTAGATCGCAGCTGAGGTATAGGCAGGCCTCGCCACCGTGGATTTCCAAGCGTAGGGCGAAACCCATCAAGCGTAGACTTATAAAGCGCTCAGCGAGCTCAATGGCTTGCGCCACGGTATCGGCAGTCATCGCGGCAAAACCAATAAAGCCGTGGCTAGAGAGCTTCATTTGCATGCCGATATAAAACGGTAGGCCGGGCTCTTCAGTGAGCTCAAGGGCACGCGTGTAGATGGTGTTCACGGTGTCGAGCGGCAGGCGCAGTGTGGGCGCGGTGAGCTGCTCACGATCTAGGCCAGAGGGCGCCAACAGCTCCTTTTCATCGACATGCCAGCGCTTGACTACGTCGAGTAGGAGCAAAACATAGGCAGCAGGTAGGCCGGGATGGGACTCAGAAAATGATGACATTGCGTAATGGCACATAATGACAAGAAGATGTCCCAAAATAACCTGCCACTATCGCAGGGACAAGGGCACAGTTAGCTCGTCAACAACGACTTACTGAGGTTTCACCATGACTGCTGCCCAAACCGCTATTTCCACCAAAGCTTCGGCAAATCGCCAACCAGCTGGTGCGCGCGTTGGCATTCCACCACGTCGTGTAATGATGAATTTTGATAATTCTGACGCCGGCTACTGGTATGCCGATAGCCCATTCCTGACCTATTTCTGGTCGGCATTCTCTGTGCTGCTTCCTGAAGGCGAGCAGTTTTTCGTGGAAGCCGTGCGCCATTATCGTGACCAAATTACTGACGATGACCTGAAAGCAGCGATCTCTGGCTTTATTGGCCAAGAGGCTCTGCACACACAGGGACACCAAGTGCTTAATGATTTTATTAACGCTAAACAGTTGCCTGCCGCTGAGCTTGAAAGCCAACTTAAAATACTGCTCGATAATGTCGGCAAGATTCATCCACGCTTGAACTTGGCCGCAACGATTTGCTTGGAGCATTTCACCGCTTTAATGGGCGAGCAGCTCTTGGCTGAGGCTGATCATCATGGTTCAGTGGCGGAAGATATTCGTCCATTATGGATGTGGCATGCGCTTGAAGAAACTGAGCATAAAGCCGTGGCTTGGGATGTTTATCAGCAAACTGGCGGTGGCTATATTGTGCGTACGGCCACTATGGCGCTGACCACCGCGATCTTAGGTGCAGTGATGGCGTATTCGACGGCCCGTCTCATGCATGCCGATGGCAAGCTGCTCAATGTGCGCGATAACGTAGCAGGTATGCGCGCGCTGTTTGGTCGCCGCGGTCGTATGACTCGCTTATTGCCGAAGTATTTGGACTTTTTCCGTCCTAGCTTCCACCCGAACGATCACGATACTAATGCGCTCGTGACTGAGTGGCGCGAGAAGCTATTCGGTGCCAATGGCGCAATGAATGGCTTGCTGAAAGGTGCAAATATTCACTAAGTTTAGTGGTGAGTTTGTGATGGCCTCGGCGTCAAAGCGCCGGGGCCATTTTTTTATGAGCCCTAAAACTCCGTGCTAATTGCGCGCCAAAGTAGCTGCAACGCCAATGCGCTAAGCAACCAGTTTAAGCCACGATGAAAGCTGGCATCGGCGCGGCCTGAGAGCCAGCGTTGGCCTAGCCAAGTGCCAATAAATCCACTGGCTATCATGGCGGCGAGTAAGCCTAGCCAAGGTAGAAACTGAAAGCCCAAAAAACCAAAGGCGGCGATTTTCACACCATGCTGCAAGCTCATACTCGCTGAGAATGTCGCCATATGTGGTTGCCGCGGCATTTGTTGAGTTTTCAGCAGGGCGGTAACCAAAGGTCCCGTAGCGCCAATGAACATGCTCAGAAAGCTCAGTGTTAGCCCGCCAAGCCAAAGGCCTGCGCGCTGAGTGCTGGCCGATAGCGTTGGCCATTTGCCCCAAACGGCATACAAAATAAATCCGCTCAGACTGGCATATAGCCAAGACTCCGGCAGCTCGCGCACTACGCTGCCAGCGAGAGCGCTGCCGAGTACAGCACCAACTGTAAAAGGCAGCACGGTTTGCCATTGAATAAAGCGCCAGAGCAATGCTGTTCGGCCAATATTTGAGCCCAGCTGCACCACGCCATGGAGCGGGATGAGTGCGGCAGAAGGCACGAGCACTGCCATCACGCCAAGCAATAATAAGCCGCCACCAATGCCTAAGCCTGCGGTGATTAGTGAGGTTAGTAATGAGGTCGCGATCAGTCCATAAGCGGTAAATAAGCTAATGCTATCGGGCAGCCAGCTCATGTTAGGCGGGTGTGAACGCTAGGCTGGAGTCGGCTTGAGCTAGTAGGGCGTGGAGCTGTTCCAAGCGCTCTTTTAAGGCTTGCACACTGTAATGTTGAACTGGGTTTTTGCCCCAGATCGGGCCGGGCCAAGCGGCATCTGTGCTGTGGCGCGCAACAATATGCCAGTGCAGTTGCGAGACGACATTGCCGAGATTGGCCACATTCATTTTGTCAGCATTGAATGCGCGTTTAAGTGCCTGACTTAGCCAAGATGACTCACGTAAAAGCTGTGCCTGATCTTCGCTACTGAGCTGATAAACTTCGGTGAGATTATTGCGGCGTGGCACCAAAATTAACCATGGATAATGCGCGTCATTCATTAGCAGGCAGCGACTCAGCGGAAAGTCACCGAGCACGATCGTGTCACTGGCTAATCGTAGGTCAAGGTCAAATATTGGCAGTGCAGTCATGGCTGGTCCTAAGTCGGTGGCAGTGGCTGGAGTGTAGGCTGCTTAGCTCCCCTGAGCTACATGCGCGAGCTGTGGCTGTGCTAGTCTTGAGAGATAATCAGCGCTTAGCTTAAGACTATCGCGTGTACTATTTTTAGCGAGCTTTCATGTCCGTTTCCCAGGCCCACACCGTTAGCCTTCAATACGTCGAGCGCTTGCTCTCGGGCGCAGCGCGTCAGGGCTTGAGCATGTCGGCTTTGTTTGCGCACAGTGGCCTCGATCCGGCACGCGTGGAAGAGCCAGATGCGCGCATTAGCAGCACCGAGCTTATCCGCCTGATGCAAGAAGTGATGCGGCGTACCGGTGACGAATTTATTGGTCTCGCTGCCGATGCACGCTCTAAGCCAGGCACTTTTTCGATGATGGCGCATGCAGTGATTAACTGCGCTAACTTGGAGCAGGCCATACGCCGCTCAAGTGCTTTTTATGGCTTGTTTGAAACGCCTACCGCTGCCGACTTAACCGTCACTTCCAATGAAGGTCAGCTAACACTGACCATGCGTCAGCATGATGCTATCGGCGATACGATTTTCGAGCTCATGGTCTTCGTCTCGGTACGCTTTTGGAGTTGGCTGGTCGGGCAGCGCTTGAGTCCATTAGTCATCGAATTTAGTTTTGATGCGCCGCCAAGTGCCACTGATTTCGCCGCCATGTTTCGCTGCCCAGTAATCTATGGTGCCGACCGCAATATGATTCGCTTTCCTGCGAGCTGGTTGAGTTTGCCCTTGGCACAAACACCGCTATCGTTGTCACGCTTTTTGAAAGATTCACTGGCGCTGATTATTGCTGGCCGTTCACGGCCAATGGGCCTAGCTGAGCAAGTCAGAAATCGCCTGAGTAATGACTATGGTCATCAGTTCCCCGATTTAACGGCACTCAGCCAACAGCTATCATTAACACCACAAACACTGCGTCGCCATCTGAAAGAGGAAGGCACGAGCTATCAACAAATTAAAGATCAATTGCGCGAAGAGGCGGCTCGGTTTTATTTAGCCAAACCTGCATTGAGTATTGATGAGGTCGCGCTGATGATGGGCTTTTCCGAAGCTAGCGCCTTTCATCGAGCCTTTAAAAAATGGACTGGGCAGACGCCAGCGAGCTGCCGCCGACACTTATTAGGATTAGCCGAATGACCGACACCACCGCTCGCTTACTGATTAACTGCCCCGATGCACCCGGCATCGTGAGTGCGGTATCGAGCTTTCTATTTTCTCATGGCGCCAATATCACCGACCTTGATCAGCACGCCACGGCGCCAATTGGCGGCACATACTTTATGCGCCTAGAGCTGCAAACAGTAGCAATGGATATTAGCCGTGAAGCTTTAGAGGCGGCGTTTGAGCAGGAAGTGGCCATTCGTTTTCAGATGAATTGGCAGCTGACTTACGCAGCTGATCGCAAGCGCGTGGCGATCTTGGTGTCTAAGCATGATCACGCCATGATGGAGCTATTGTGGCGTTGGTCGCGCGGTAGTTTGCCTTGTGACATTGTCGCGGTGATCAGCAATCACAGTGATTTACGCGAGGCGGTGGAGGGCTTTGGGGTGCCATTCCACTTAGTGCCGGTGACGGCGGAAACTAAGGCTTTGGCCGAGGCGACGCTGGAGGAAAAGTTGGTCGGTGTCGATCTCATCGTGCTGGCGCGTTATATGCAAATTCTCAGCGCCGATTTTACTGCGCGCTGGCCACATCGCATTATCAATATTCATCACTCATTTCTGCCAGCATTTGTCGGCGCAAATCCCTATCAGCAGGCCTATGACAAGGGCGTGAAACTGATCGGTGCCACCGCGCATTACGTCACTGCCGACTTAGATCAAGGCCCTATCATTGAGCAAGATGTAGAGCGTGTGTCACATCGTGATGAAGTCGGTTCTCTGCGTGAAATGGGACAAGACGTTGAGCGTCAAGTACTGGCGCGTGCTGTGCGTTGGCATTTGGAAGACCGTGTGCTGGTGCATGGTACTAAAACCATCGTGTTTTCCTAAAGCATGCTGATATAACGTAGAGAAACATCATGTCATCGTTGTCGAAGCGCCTAGGGTTATTGTTGGCCTTATATCTCGCACAAGGCGTGCCGTTTGGCGTGTATTCGCAAGCATTACCAGCCATTTTACGCAGCTATGACGCACCTTTATCACTTATTAGCCTGAGTGGTTTATTGGCAATTCCATGGGCGTTAAAAGTGTTTTGGTCGCCCTTGGTGGATCGCTATTATTGGCCCAGCATAGGGCATCGCCGCAGTTGGATTTTGCCGATGAACGCAGGTTTGGCTATGGTTATGGCCAGTCTGTGTTGGTTTAACCCAGAAAACTTACGCGAAGCATCTGGCGTGTATTGGCTGTTTGGCCTGCTGTTTCTGGTGAACTTATTTGCTGCCACGCAAGACATCGCCACTGACGGTTTGGCGGTACGTATTTTATCCAGCGAAGAGCGTGGCTTGGGCAATGGCATCCAAGTTTCGGCCTATCGTGTTGGCATTATTATTGGCGGCGGTTTGCTGTTGTTAGTGCTCGATACTTTAGGTTGGGCACAAGCATTTATTGGCCTCACCATCATGTCTTTGTTGCTGTTATTGCCTGCCATTTTTTATCGTGAGCCGGCCATTTCTGCTGAAGCCTTGCCGGTTGCTGGTGAGTCGTACACAAGCGCGTGGGTCAGTTTCTTTAAGCGCCCTGAGTTGGCGGGTTGGATTTGGGTTTTAGTGACTTATAAGGTGGCTGACTCGCTATCATCAGCAATGGTGAAGCCGATGATGGTCGATATGGGCATGACGCTGTCGCAGATCGGTTTGCAGGTCAGTATGATCAGCGCCGTGACCACGATAGCTGGCGCTATGCTCGGTGGTTATTGGCTGCAAACAATCGGTCGCCGCCAAGGCTTGGTGTGGTTTGGTGTTTTTCAATGCGTCGCTATTGCTTGTTACGCTATTCCTGCGATGGGTTATGGCGTTGCCGGCTTGAGCGCTACTAGTACTGCTGTCGCGGTCAATGCGCTTGAACATTTCGCCGGCGGCATGGCGATGGCAGCGTTGCTATCGGCAGTAATGGATCGAGCGCGCCAAGCTCATGCCGGCGTTGATTTCACGCTACAGGTAAGTTTGCTTGCGCTATTTGGTGGCTCGTTTTATTTGCCCGCAGGCTTACTTGCCGAGACCGTTGGTTATGCTGATCATTTCTTGATTGCCGCTGCGGTTGGCGTATTTATGTTGTATCCGGCGTGGCGTTTTACGCGTGAGCCAGATGAGTTTGTTGAGGCTAAATAGCTGGCAGATGAACATGAGGTTGTCTTGATGCATGAGAATGAAAAACCAGTGAGCGATGCACTAAGCACACTGGATGCGCGCGGCCTACGCTGCCCTGAGCCGGTGATGATGCTGCACAAACGCGTGCGTGAAATGCAGTCGGGCGAGCACTTGTTAGTGCTCGCTACCGACCCATCGACTACGCGAGATATTCCGAAGTTCTGCCAATTTCTTGGTCATGAGCTGTTGCAGGCAGACGAGCCTGAGCCCGGCCAATACCGCTACGAGCTACGCAAAGGCTAAGCTCTTAAAAAGCCTATGCCGCGCGTTAAGCGATTTGCCATCGTGCCTTGATGATTTTTAGCGTGCTGCCGAGCTGCCATGTGAGCAAAATACTCGCCACAGTTAGGCCCAGCACCAAGCCGAACCAATAGCCGTGTGGGCCCCACGAGTGGCCGCCAAAAAAGTCTGTGCTGCCGGCCAAATACCCCACTGGAATTGCGATAACCCAATAGGCAAAGAGCGTCAGTCGCATCGGGCTTTGCGTATCTTGTAGGCCGCGTAAGCAGCCAGCCGCGGCCACTTGTAGCGCATCAAAAATTTGATAGGCAACAGCAAATAACATGAGCTGCGTGGCTAATTCGCGCACCGCCATATCGTCGGTATAAACAGCGGTAATGGCGTTGCGGCCAAAGAGTAAAATCAATGCCATGCAGGCAGCAATACAGGTTGTGGCGATAAGACCAATGCGTCGAACATGCAATATCGCGGCAAAGTCGCGCGCGCCATAAAACTGGCCTACACGAATAGTCAGCGCAATTGCCACACTCAGCGGCACCATAAATAATAATGAGGTCACCGATAGCGCGACTTGGTGGCCGGCCACAGCGAGTGCACCTTGCGGGCTGACTAGCACCGCAACTAATGCAAATGAGCTGACCTCAAAGAAAATCGCCAAACCAATCGGCAGGCCTAGCGCCGCAATGATTTTAATTTCCGACCATCTTGGCGGCTCCCAAGCCTGCATCAAGCGTGAATGCTTGAAGCGGCGGCTAAGCAGCAAATAGCTGAGCATGATGCCTGACATCAGCCACAGTACGATTGATGTCGCCCAACCACAGCCGGGGCCGCCCATGGCCGGGATGTGCACGGGCATCCACGATAGCCAGCTCACCGCCTCGCTGCCGTGAATAAACAGCATATTGAAGGCGACATTGAGCGTGAGTCCACTCACGCTAATGACCATTACCGGAGTCGGTTGGCCTTGTGCTTCGCAGTAGCAGCGTAAGGCAAAAAATAAGCCCACTGCGGGCATGCCCCACGATACGCCAAGCAAGTATTGCTGAGTTAGCTCGCGCAGTTCTTGCGGTACGCCTAGCCATTCAAATATTGGGTAGGCATGGCGCATTGCAAAGAAGCCGATGACGCCGACGCCCAGCGCCAACCAAAGCGCCTGATGCGTAATGCCGGCAATGCGTTGGCGCTGATTGCCGCCGTGAGCTTCGGCAACCAACGGCGTGGTGGCGAGCAAGATGCCTGTGGTTAATAGAAACAAAGGCAGCCAAATGCCGGAGCCGACAGCGACGGCGGCGAGATCCATGGGCGAAACTTGGCTGGCCATTAGCGTGTCGATAAAACCGTAGGCGGCTTGAGCGAGCTGACTGACTAAAATCGGTGCAGTGAGTAGGCTGAGTGCTTTTAATTCCGCGCGCGTGGTTAGCGGTGCGCTAGGCACCTGAGCATCGGGCGCGCTCATTGCGAAAGGCCGCGGGCGAGATGCTTGGGTTTTAAGTGGCCAAGTTCAATTAAAGTTTGGTGAATGATGGCATTACCATCGCGGCCAAAATAGCGTTGGCGTAGCAAGCCGTAGATAAATACCAGTGCGGCATCCCACGTGTAGCGTCCGCCAAGCACGAGCATAAGTGCATCTTCAACTGGCATTAGGCCGGCATGGGCGACTTCACCATCTTGGTTTAGAGCGATGAAGTGAGCAGGTAAATAGGCATCGAAGACATGAATGCATTCGTCTTGCAGGCCCTCGCCGATACGCCGGCAAATATGCAGCTGAGTGACTGGCGATGGGATGTGGCGAAACAGTAAACCTGCTTCTTCCCATGCCTCACGCGCCAAGCCAACAGCTAAAGATTCACCAGAAGCCAAGCCGCCACCAACCAAGTTGTCGAGCTTGCCGGGGTCAACAAACTTGTGATGGCTGCGCTCGGCAACCCAAATTTGCATACCGTCTGGGCTGGTCAGCCAGCCATTTAAATGCACCGACTGTGTGGCCATGCCTAAGCTGCGAAATGCCGCGCGCTCGGTGGTGAGAAAGCTGTGGCCTTGATGCATCAGTGTCATTGGCTCATCGCGCCAGTTCTGCAGCAAGCCTTGCTCATGCAGCGCATGCGCCCAGCCTTGCACGACGATGCTACGGCCGACGCCATCGCTAGCGGCGCGCAAATGTAGCGATTCGGTTTTGCGCATGGCATGTGCGCCGGCTATCGCCACAAGAGCATCGGCGATGGCAGGCTTTACCCATCCCACGGCAACATCGTCAATATGCAGGCGCAATTCATCGAGCGGTGTAAAGCGCGGCATTTTCTGGAGAAAATTGAGGATGTCGGCGATGAGCGGATGCGACATGTAAGCAAGTCTCGAAAAATTTTGTCTAGTGTAGCGAATGCATCGGCGCTGTGCCGATAGGCAATGGCATACTCGAGCAGTTTTCTGTCAATGAGTATGGCCATGCAAGCAAAAGTCACAGTATTAGCAGATGACATGATGCCCGGAGTTGAGGCGTGTTTGTCGCAATGGCGTGATGCTCAAGGCCGCGCACCTGAGTTTGCTATCGCTCGCATGGCAGGGCGCAGCATGCAGGCATCTGCCTTGAGAGATGTCCAGCTCTTGCTTGTGCGCTCGATTACTCGTGTCGATGCCGAGCTGTTGGCTGAGGCCAATGCATTGCGCTTTGTCGGCAGCGCGACCATTGGCCAAGACCATTTAGACCTTGATGCGCTTAAGGCGGCAGGCGTGGCATGGTCTACAGCGCCTGGCTGCAATGCGCAGGCGGTGGCTGAATGGGTTTTAGCAACGGTGCTAAGGCAGGCAGCGCGTGAGCCAGAGATGACCTTGGCTGAGCTGCGCGGCAAGCGCGTTGGCGTGGTTGGCATGGGGCAAGTGGGTCGTCGTGTTGCGGCATTGTTGTCGGCACTTGGGCTTCAGGTCGTGGGCTGCGATCCACTATTAAGCCAGAGTGATAAAGCTGACTTAGCCGTGTCGGACTGGCAAAACTTAGCTTCATTACTACCAACAGTCGATATCGTATGCCTGCACACACCGCTCACGCGCGCTGGCTCAGCGCCGACTCACCATCTGTTTAATGCTGAGCGATTGGCATTATTAAAACCGGGGGCTTGGCTGATTAACGCAGGCCGTGGCGATGTCATTGAAGCCGATGCATTGGCGGCGTATCTGCAAAAAGGCATCGCCTTACTCGATGTACTGCCTAATGAGCCTGTGCCGGCTCTAGAGGTTATTGAAGCTTGCCAGCAAGTTAGCCCGCATATCGCCGGCCATAGCTTAGAGGGGAAGTGGCGTGGCACTTGGCAGATTACCGCCAAAGCTGCGGCCTTACTCGGCTATGAGCAGGTTGGTGAGCTGGCGGATATTATCCCTGCGCAAGCGCCGCCAGTGCTGCAATGGTCTGCCGCTAGCGCCGAGCATCTGGTTGCGCCTTATGCCGCCATAATGGCGCAGGTGGTTGATTGCGAAGGCGATGACCAGCGTTTACGCGCTGCTGTTGCGGCTTACCCCGGCCAAGCTAGCGCTTTTGATGACTTGCGCAAACACTATGCCACGCGCCGCGAAATCGCCGCTCATCGCATCTTTGGCGTGGCAAAAGCCTCATCCGCGCAGCAACTACTTACTGATCTTGGTTTCTGCTGTTAGCATGCGCAAAAAATGGCGTCAGTAGACGCGTGACTGCCCACTCCCTAAGCACCTATCGTCGGTGCCATGGATGCGCTGTTGGAGACCAAACAGCATGTTAAATACCTTTGTAATTGCCTACTTAGTGGTGTCCATCGCCATCGGCTTATTGGCCACTTTGCGGGTAAAAAACTCGCGCGATTTTATTTCAGCAGGCCGTAGCTTGCCACTCAGCGTGGTCACCGCCACCATGTTTGCTACTTGGTTTGGTTCTGAATCGATTCTCGGCGCGCCATCTACCTTTCTCGATGAAGGGTTGGGTGGCATTGTTGCCGACCCCTTTGGTGCCGCATTTTGTTTGATTTTTGCCGGTATGTTTTTTGCGCGTGCGCTGTATCGCCGCAACCTACTAACCATTGGTGACTTTTTTCGCGATCGATATGGTCGCGAGGCTGAGGTCATTACGTCGGTTGCCATTATGTTGTCTTACTTGGGCTGGGTATCAGCGCAGATGATTGCACTTGGCGTGATTTTTAGCAGCTTAAGTGGCGGTAGCATTAGTCATGACGAAGGTATTTTGATTGGCTCGGCTATTGTGATTTTTTACACCATGTTTGGTGGCATGTGGTCGGTGGCAGTGACGAGCTTTGTACAAATGATCATCATTATTATCGCGCTGTTAGTTATTACGTATGTGGTGGCTGGCAATGCCGGAGGCGTGATGGTTGTCGTCGATCATGCGCAAGCTGCCGGTAAGTTCGAGGATTTTTGGCCGGAAATGTCAGCGGCCTCCATGCTCGCGTGGATTGGTGCTTTCGTGACGTTAGCGCTGGGCTCTATTCCGCAGCAAGACGTGTTTCAGCGCATGAATACGGCAAAAAATGAAAATATCGCGGTTGCCGGCTCAATTTTGGGTGGTGTTGGTTATTTACTATTTTGCATGGTGCCGTTGTTTTTGACCTATGCCGCCGTTGTGATTGACCCAGCCATGGTCGAACGCGTGATGGGCGAGGATCCGCAACAGGTATTGCCGACGTTTATCCAGAATGACTTACCGCTGCTTATGCAGGTGTTGTTTTTTGGCGCATTGCTGTCGGCGATTATGTCTACAGCCTCAGGAACTTTACTTGCACCATCGACGGTATTTACTGAAAACTTACTGAAACCTTTGTTGCCAGCACAAACCGATAAGCAGTTTTTGTTCATGTTGCGCGCAGTGGTTTTAGGCTTTGGCACTTTTATTGGCTGGTATGCCATGCAGTCAGACGCGACTATTTTTGAAATGGTTGAGAACGCATACAAAGTCACTTTGGTGGCTGTGTTTGTTCCGCTCACGGCGGGTATTTATTGGTCTAAAGCCAATCGTGCCGGCGCGCTTACTTCAATGGCGTTTGGTGTTGTGGTGTGGTTGAGCTTTGAATTATGGGCGGCTGAAGGCATTTGGCCACCGCAGTTGGCGGGCTTGTTGGCGAGCATTATTGGCATGTGGTTTGGCGCGACATTTTTGTCGCGCCTGCTGCCATCGCCGGCTAATACGCGCTAAGCATTAGCAGATGAGGCGAGATGACCTCATCTGCTTTAAAGGCTCAAGCCTCGGACATTTCCGGTAAAGCAAATGCCGATTGCCAGCGATTGACGATGCCGCAAAATAACTCGGCAGTGACTTGCGCATCGTAGAGTGCGGAGTGCGCTTCATTCTGATCAAAGTCGATGCCGGCAGCGACGCAGGCGCGTGCGAGCACGGTCTGGCCATAAGCTAAGCCTGCCAATGAGACCGTGTCGAACACCGAAAACGGATGGAACGGATTCTGATTTTTTAGGTTGTGGCGCTCGCTAGCCGCGTTGATGTGGGCGAGATCAAATCCGGCATTGTGACCAACTAAAATGCAGCGTTTGCAGCCGGCATCTTTTTGCGCAGCTTTCACCGCCGCGAAAATATCGCGCAGGCCATCGGCCTCAGTCACCGCTAAGCGCAGCGGGTGATGCGGGTTAATGCCATTGAACTTGAGCGCAGCAGGGTCTAGCTCGAGGCCAGGCTCAGGTTTTAAATGCGCATGATGGCGCGCAACGGGTTGCCAGTTGCCATGCTCATCGGGCAACACGATGACGGCCGCGACTTCCAATAAGGCGTGCGTGCCGGCATCGAAGCCAGCGGTTTCAACATCGACCACGATAGGCAAGAAACCACGGAATCTATCCTTGGCGGCGATCATGCCTGTACCTGCCAATCCAGTTGCTCATTCGCTCGCACAGGCACTACTTGCTGGCCACCAAAGGGGTAGCTCGCAGGCACTGACCATGGCTTACGCACTAGCGTGATGGTGTCGCTATGGCGTGGCAGGTCGTAGAAATCGGCACCAAAATGACTGGCGAAACCTTCGAGCATCTCTAAGGCATTAGCTGCCTCAAAAACCTCAGCATAAAGCTCGATGGCGGCGTGAGCGGTGTAGGCACCGGCGCAGCCGCAGGCCGATTCTTTCGCTCCGATGGCGTGTGGCGCGCTATCAGTGCCTAAAAAGAATTTCGGATTGCCACTGGTTGCAGCCTGAATAAGCGCAGCTTGGTGGCGGCTGTGTTTGAGTATCGGTAAGCAGTAATAGTGCGGGCGAATGCCGCCGGCGAGCATGTGATTGCGGTTAAATAATAAGTGATGTGCAGTGATGGTGGCGCCGATATGCTCTGGCGCATTGCGGACAAATTCGACGGCGTCGGCGGTGGTGATGTGCTCGAGTACAATGCGCAGCGTTGGATGTTTGGCCACTAGCGGCGTGAGCACGGTATCGATAAATACTTTTTCGCGGGCAAAAATATCGATCTCGCTATGAGTGACTTCGCCGTGAATTAGCAGGGGCATGCCGCAGTCGGCCATCTCATTGAGCACCGCATCGACTTTGCTTAAATCGGTAACGCCCGACTGCGAGTTAGTGGTCGCACCGGCAGGGTAGAGCTTCACAGCATGAACAAAGCCACTAGCCTTGGCGCGGCGAATATCATCAACCGTAGTGCCTTCGGTGAGGTAGAGCACCATTAGTGGCTCAAAGCGGCTGCCAGTTGGGCGGGCAGCTAAAATGCGCTCGCGATAAGCGCCGGCTTGTTCGGGCGTCACTGCCGGCGGCAGCAAATTCGGCATGACAATGGCTCGGCCAAAATAACGTGACATGGCGGGCACGGTGTCAACGAGAGCATCGCCATCGCGTAAATGCACATGCCAGTCGTCGGGACGGGTGATAGTGAGTGTATTTTGGGGCATGAGAAGGCTCGTCAACGGCAGCAAAGACGCATAGGCTAACGGATGCTGAGGCATCGGCAAAGACGGAGCATGAGATGAGTGCAGAAAAACCCCCCGCCTGGGAGGCCGAATACGACACCGTACGCGACTTGCTTGGCCAGTCTTTCATGCGTTTGCGCTTTCCTGCGTCGTTTGAAAAAGAATTTCGGCAAAACATGAATACCCGCGCTTTGGAGACTGTGCGCGAAAACTATTGGCTGATGTTTTTACTGGCGCTCAGTGCTGTGCTGATTATTTACTTTCAATACACCGTGGGTGGCGTGTGGATTGGTGCTGTTGAGGACTTGCGCTTAGCTGTCCTGATGGGCTTGTGCATTATTTCGGTATTAGTGGTTTTTACCGCACTCGCCAAAATGCCATCGATGGATCGACATTTTTTTAGCTATACGGTGGTGTGTTGTCTGCTCATGCTGCTTTTCATGACCATATTTCCTGCTTATTTTCGTGATGAAGTACTTCGTCAACGCAGTACCTATCTCGTTATCTACCTGCTCATGATCGTCTATGGCGTGGCCAACTTACGTCTACATCAATCTGCATTTATAGGCTTTACCGGCATGGGCGCTGTTGTATTAGCGGTCAATGTATTGGGCATGCAGCGCTTCGACTGGGGCATGTTCATGCAGTTTTTCTTCCTCACCAACTTAGTCGGTGTCGGTAATAACTACGTGGTAGAAGTGCGAGAGCGCCGGTTATTTTTACAGTCGCGACTACTCGACCTAGAAAAGCGCCAACTCAATAAATTATCTGAGCGACTGGTGCAATTAGCACGCGAAGATGGCCTCACTGGTTTGGCAAATCGCCGCCACTTTAACGATCGCTTTCTGATGGAGTGGGAGCGTGCGCGCCGCGATGGCAAACCCTTGGCATTAGTATTTTCTGACGTAGATCATTTCAAAGCTTTTAACGATAAACACGGCCACTTAGAGGGTGATCGTGCCTTGATAGCAGTTGCCGATGTGCTGAAATCGGTAGCGACTCGCCCTGGCGATTTAGCCGCGCGCTACGGCGGTGAGGAGTTTGTTCTGCTGCTGCCAAACACCACCTGCGATGGTGCGATGGAAGTGGCGCGCGAGTTGATTGCCGGCATCGATGCCAAGGCAATTGCGCATCGCGGCTCCAAGGTTGCCAAGCATGTGACGATTAGCGCTGGCGTTGCCTCGATGGTGCCGGATGTGCATATCGCTCCCGCTAAACTTATCGACCTTGCAGATGAGGCGCTTTACGCCGCCAAGCATGAGGGAAGGCATCGGGTGGTGGTCAGCACGGCCTGCTAACGCGTACAATGCGCGTCTGATTTTTCCATTCGCATGCCTGTGAGTTTTGAACCCATGACCGACATCAAAAAAGTCGTACTCGCCTATTCTGGCGGCCTAGATACCTCCGTTATTGTGCGTTGGTTGCAAGACACCTATGGCTGTGAAATCGTCACTTTCACCGCTGATCTTGGCCAAGGCGAAGAAGTTGAGCCAGCGCGCGCAAAAGCCCACGCCATGGGCATTAAAGACATTTACATCGAAGATTTGCGTGAAGAGTTTGTCCGCGATTTCGTCTTCCCAATGTTCCGTGCCAACACCGTCTATGAAGGCGAATATTTGCTCGGCACATCGATTGCGCGCCCATTAATTGCTAAGCGCCTAGTTGAAATTGCTAACCGCGAAGGCGCCGATGCCATTTCGCACGGCGCAACCGGCAAAGGTAATGACCAAGTCCGTTTCGAGCTCGGCGCCTATGCCTTGAAGCCCGGCATCAAAGTCATTGCCCCGTGGCGTGAATGGGATTTGACCTCGCGTGAAACGCTGATGGCCTACGCCAAAACCCGTGATATCCCCATCGATTTTGCTTCTGCTGGTAAAAAATCACCGTATTCCATGGATGCCAACCTGCTGCACATTTCCTATGAAGGCGGCGTGCTCGAAGATCCATGGACTGAGTGCGAAGAGTCAATGTGGCGTTGGTCAGTCTCGCCAGAAAATGCACCTAACACGGCTACATACATTGATCTCACCTACGAAGGCGGCGACGTTGTTGCCATCGATGGCGAGCGCATGAGCCCAGCGACTGTGCTGACTTATTTGAACAAAATTGGTGGTGCCAACGGCATTGGTCGTTTGGATTTGGTGGAAAACCGCTATGTCGGCATGAAGTCGCGCGGCTGCTACGAAACTCCAGGCGGCACGATTTTGCTGAAGGGCCACCGTGCCATTGAATCGATTACGCTAGATCGCGAAGTCGCTCACATGAAAGATGAGTTGATGCCGCGCTACGCCACGCTGATTTACAACGGTTACTGGTGGAGCCCTGAGCGTCAGTTACTGCAGGGCTTGATCGATAATTCGCAAGCCTGTGTTAATGGTGATGTGCGCTTGAAGCTCTACAAAGGTAACGTGATTGTTGTCGGTCGCCAGTCGGCGCAATCCTTGTTCGATACGCGCATCTCGACCTTTGAAGATGATGGCGGCGCTTACGATCAGAAAGATGCTGAAGGCTTCATTAAGCTGAACGCGCTGCGCTTGCGCATCGCCGCCAACAACGGTCGCACACTGCTCAAATAATAGGGCGGCCGACAACTGGCAACACGAAAATCGTTAAAGCGGGGTACACTGATTTCACAGGTCAGCCCCCGCGATTTCGTTGGCGGTCAGGCATAGGCAGGAGCTCATGATGGCAAGTCGATTAAGAACAATTAGTAAACAAATAAGTGCGTTTCGCGCTCGTGCAGAAGTGGCTACAGGCAATGCGCTAGATTGGGCATTTTTGCGCGGCAGTCTCGTGCAATCGGGCCTAACACCCTACGAAACACTGCTTTCCGGCGACCCGATGTCGCTGCGCTATTATCCGCCACCCTACGAAGACAGAATCCCATTGTCCAATGGCGAAACGATGCCGGTCCAGCGCAAACGCCATGCCGTGCCGCTCGTGTTGGTGCCACCGCTCGGCGTTACCACGGAAAGTTTCGACCTCATGCCGCATCGTAGTCTGGCGCGATTTTTCGCAGCGCGTGGCTACCATGTTTATATGATTGACTGGGGCATTCCAGAACGCCGCCACGCCACCTTGCGCTTAAAAGATTATTCCATCGATATGTTTTCCGAGGCCATCGCGGAAGTGCGTAAGCATTCCGGTGTTGAAGAGGTCTCGTTGATGGGCTGGTGCATGGGCGGCTTGCTGTCGCTGATGTATGCCGGCGGTTCCGGCGATACAAAAATTCGCAACCTCATCACTATTGCTAGCCCGATTGATTTTCGCAGTAGTGGTATTCCGGCAATGCTTGGCCGCATCATCCAAAAGCCTGCTGAATTGGTTCGTCGCTACACGCCACTGCGCGTGCAGGACTTGAATCCGATAAGCATGCAAATGCCGGGCTGGGTCACTACTTTGGGCTTCAAACTCACCGATCCAATAGGCAGCGTCACCACCTATTGGAACTTAGCCAAGCGCTTGGCCGATCGTGAGTTTGTCGAAAGCCATAGCACCACAGCCGACTATCTTGATCACATGCTGGTGTATCCCGTTGGCGTGCTGCAAGACATGTTTGTGCATGCCCTCATCGACAATCAATTTGCCGATGGCATCATGTCTTTGGGCGATATTGACGCCGATCTCAGCACCATCAAGGCAGACTATTTAGCTTATGCCGGCAGCACCGATCACATTGTGCCGATCGATGTCGCGAGCAAATCCGCTGAGCTAGTTGGTAGTGAGTCTAGCGAATTTCGTGTCGCGCCTGGTGGCCATATGGGCGTGATTTTGGGCTCGAAAGCGGCGCATGAGGTTTGGGAGCCTTGCGCGCAATGGCTCGATAGCCGCAGCGATATTGCCGGCGTTGAGAATAAGCAAGAGAAGCCTAGCGCTGCTGCGCGTACGGTAAGACGCATGCAATCACGCCATCGCGCTGAAGACCCAACGCTATGATTTTATGGCCAATGATTTTGCGGCTTTTGCTTTCGGGAAATGTGAAATGACAGTAGCGAACAGTACTTCGTATCCGGTAGATCAACTGTTGTACTGGGCAGAGCAAGCGCCCGATGTTACTTGGCTGATTCAGCATGAAGCCGGCGCTATTCGCACCATGACGTGGCGTGAGGCCGCCGATGAAGTTGGCCGCATGGCATCAGCGCTGAAGGCTCAGGACTGGCCTGCGGGCTCGCGAATCGCTATTGCTGGCATGAACTGCGCGCATTGGTTTTTAGCCGACCTCGCCATCCAAATGGCCGGCCTAGTGCCAGTTGGAATTTACGCTCGACAAGCATCGAAAACCACAGGATGGATTTTGAAGCATTGCGAGGCCAAGGCGATTTTTATTGGCCCCATGCCATCCGCTGTAGCCGCTGATCTGTTGCAGCAAGGTCTACCCAAAGATATCGTCACCATTGCCATGCCTTACGATGCATCGCCTGTGTCTGAGCACACTTGGGCAGGCTTTGCGCGCTCACATCTGCCGTTACGTCGCTATGAAAAGCCTAGCGCCGATACTCTGGCGACCCTGGTCTATACCTCAGGCACTACGGGTAATTCGAAAGGTGTGATGCTGAGTTATGGCAACTTAGCCTTTACCTCAGCAGTGTTTCGCGAAGTAATCCCTTCTAAACCGGGCGAGCGCTTATTTTCGTACTTACCGCTTGCGCATATTTTGGAGCGCGTGGCGGTCGAAATGGCCAGCCTCTATTGGGGTGCCGAGGTGTATTTCCTCGAGCGCGTAGAGAAAATGAGCGAGCAACTGATGGAGACTAAGCCGACACGCTTTGTCGCCGTGCCATTAGTGCTATCACGCCTGCAAGCAAGTTTTACCGCGCGTATTCCTGAGCGCCAATTGCGTGCTTTAGTGAAGCGGCGTTGGCTCGGGCCGTTGCTGCGTAAGCGCATGGTGACGCGCTTAGGTCTGCAACATAGCCGTGCATTATTTTGTGGTGCAGCGCCGGTGCCACAAGCCACATTACTATTTTTCCGCGATGTCTTAGGCCTCGATGTTTACGAGTGCTATGGCCAAAGCGAAGCGCTGTATTGCAGCATGAATCGCCCCGGTGCACAGCGCTTAGGCAGTGTCGGCAAGCCATTTTCGGATGCCAATTTGCGCCTATCGGAAGAGGGCGAAATTCAAGTGCGCCATCCTGGCGTAATGCTTGGCTACTTCAATGATGCTAAGCAAACCAAAGCCGCCTTTACTAGCGACGGCTGGTTGAAAACAGGTGATAAAGGCCGCTTCGATCATGATGGCTTTCTCTATATCACTGGCCGCGTAAAAGAGATTTTTAAAACGGCCAAGGGCAAATATGTCGCGCCGGGCCCAATAGAGGCTGCATTCATGGGCAGCAATAACGACATCGATCAATGTTGTTTAGTTGGTGCCCAGCTCACTCAGCCGGTGATGGTGGTGAATCTGAGCTTGACCGCATTAACTAAGCCGCGCGAGGAAGTTGAGGCAGGTTTATTAGCCGATATGGAGCGCGCAAATGCACCCTTAGAGGACCATGAAAAGATCGCTAAAATGTTGCTAGTCAGCGAGCGCTGGAGCAGTGAAAGCGGCTTATTAACCCCCACTTTAAAAGTCCGACGCAACGAGATCGAAGCCCGCTATGCCGCGGCAGTCACGCAAGTAGCGCGCCGCCGCGAAGTGCTGGTGGAGTGGCAGTAAGCCTTTCTAATCTGTGAGCATCAGCCTGACCCTTTAGGGCAGGCTGATCGTTAGGCTCACCGCGAGTGATGCATCTGTTGTTGCCTTTGGCTGCTCAAGCACTAATTGCTGCGCTGGCACTCCAGCTGCGATTAACGCTTGCTGCACGGCAACGGCTCGCGCTTTGGCAAGGTCGTAGGCGTGCTTGCTGGCAGCCTCTGGGCTTAAGCCGGGCATCATATCTTTTGTCGCATCACTATGGCCTGCAAGGCTCATCTGCAATTCAGGCTTATCTTTTAATGATGCCGCTAAGGTCGTGACTTGTGCCTTTGCCGACTCTGACAGGGCGGCGCTATTAGCAGCAAAGCTGACTTGGTTAAGGTCATCGCCGCCACCGGCTAAACCGCCGAGTAACTTAAACGGTGCTGCTGCTGCGCGCGTGATGAGATTGCCCAATGTCTGCCAAACGATGGGCCATACACGGAACTCTGGGTCGCTTAAGTTCCCGCTTAATGGCACATCTAAATGAATTTCACCTTTCACATCTTTTAGTAATGCGGTGCCAAGTCGCACTGGCAGTCCCGTGGCTTCTTTCGAGCCGCTGGCCTCGCCCCAGGTAAAGTCATTTATGCGCAGGGTGTTTTTAGCGCTGAGCGAGCCTTTATCGATGCTGTATTTCAAGTCTGCCCAGAGCAGGCCGTCTGCTAGTGCGTAGCCCGCATAACGACTGGCGTAAGCGCTGTAGGGCACTAGCGCTAGGCGTTCAGCGCGCAGAGTCATATCGAAGGCTTTGGTTGGCTGCACAATATTTACGGCACCTTTTATGGCAATGGGTGCGGCGTTGGGCAGGTAACCACGTAACTTGATCTGTGCATTTTGACGGCCTGTGAGATCGATTTTGCTGATGCTGCCAGAGAGCTGCGATAGCGCCGTCGCCACGCTTGGAGCCAAGCTATTGTCGGCAAATGCTACGGTGCCGCCGCGCACGGCGAGAGTGTTTATAAAGACATCAGATCTGGCGTTGCTTTCGCTATTCGCCGAGCTATTTGAAGAGCTTGTCTTAGTCAAATTCGCTACGTTGAGCGAGCCATCGCTTTGGCGACTCACGCGTAATTTTGGACTGTCGATCAAGAGGCGATTAATGCCCACTTGCAGCGGCGTACCTTGCGCTTTTAATCCAGTGACTTGCAGTGTGTTTAGCGACAGTAATGGCTGGCCGCGAGCCTCTAAAACACGCAGGTTTTTCACGGAGGTATCGCCAGACCATGCCCAGCTAGGCGCACTTGGTGTTTGCCATTGCAGCTGGCCATCGGTACTGAGCTCGCCCGATGGCAGGCGGATGGCCAGCACTTCGCTAATAAAGCCTTCGAAAGGCTTCAGGGCTAAGTCATCGAGGCTTAGTCTGCCGGAAAAATACGGTGTTGCTGGCGCTTGATTGGCTCGTGCCGATGGCATGCCCAACTCGCCGCGCAGGCTTAGCTTAGCGCTGGTATTGATCGCGGTATTGAGCGTGATGGCGACGCTATCTTGTGCGCTGTCGGCTTTTGGCGTTGCTGATAATGAGAGTGGCCCAAGTGTTAGCGCAGTGTTTGGGCGTGTGCTGAGGTCGCGATAAGTCACCATGACATCGCTGATTTCAGCTTGTTTTAAGCTGCCGGCCCAGTCGATAGGCGCACTAGGCTCAGCCTTAGTAACGGCTTTTCGTGGTGGTCCGGCGAGTGCTTTTATGACGCTAAACTCACCATTGGCATCGCGCTCGACTGAAACGTTTGCACCCACTAAGGTTAATTTATCGCTTGCCCATTCACCGCTAGGATAGGCAAATACCACGCCTTTAGCGCTTAACGTTTTTATGCTTGCGAGCTCATCTTTTTGTGATGCTTTTAGCAGTGCTAATGACAGATCTTCTAGAGTGGCTGAGCTGTTATTAATGGCGACAGAAACGTCGGGCTGTAATTTGGCATCGTAGTTAAGGTCTAATGAAATGCGCCCATTATTGACCGCCAATGGCAGCTTTTCCGGTAACCAGCCGAGTGTATCCGGCAGTGATAGCTTGTTGATTTGCAAACGGCCTTTTGACCTTAATGGTTGCAAGCCAACATCGCCGATCCAGTCGATGCTCGCACCGGCAGGTAGGTCGCCATGCAGCTCGGCTAAGCCATTGGCGCTTTCTGTGCCAATGTCATCGAGGTTTAAGCCCCAATTACTCAGCGCGAATTCGCGTGCAGGTTTTACGCGCTCATCGCGATAAGATAATTCGCCCTCGCTAATGGCCAAACTCTTGAGCTGCCAGCGCGGTGTTTCCACCGCTGGACCATCGCTGCTTGGCACGAGCTGCATAAGTGTTAGCGGGCCTTCAGCGGGTAGTCGTAAATGAATAGTTGGTTGCACCAGAGTCGCCGACTCCAGCACCCATACTGGGCTCAATAAGCTCAGCCATGAATAGTCCAAATGTAGCTCACGAAAACCAATTAATGGTTGTCCTTCTTTGTCGTCAACCGCAACGCCAAAAATATGAAGCTTGCCTTCGAAAGCATCGGTGTCGACTCGTTCAATGCGAATGGCGATGCCTAGGCGCTGGCTGATTTCTTTTGCTAGCGTGTTCTCCACCCAGTTTGGCGCTAAAAATTCGATGGCGGTGACAATGCCCAGCCAAACCACAATAAGCAGTGCCAAGCCGCCCAGAAGCCAGCGGCTGCGTTTGCTAGTTGTTTTGGTAGCACTAACCGGTGTTGCTGAGGGCTTAGTCAAGCACCTTCTCCTTGTATTCGCAGAGGTCTTCAATCAAACAGCTGCCGCAGCGAGGTTTGCGCGCAATGCAGGTGTAACGGCCGTGCAAAATCAGCCAATGATGAGCATCGACACGATACGCTTTTGGCACGACTTTCATCAGCTTTTCTTCGACCGCGACAACATCTTTTCCCGGCGCTAAACGTGTGCGATTCGAGACTCGAAAGATGTGTGTGTCGACGGCGATCGTCGGTTCGCCAAATGCTGTATTCAGCACGACATTAGCGGTTTTACGGCCAACACCGGGCAATGCTTCTAGAGCCTCGCGTTGGCGCGGAATCTCGCTATTGTGTTGCTCAACCAAGATTCGGCAGGTCTTGATGACATTTTCAGCTTTGCTATTAAACAGGCCTAAAGTGCGGATGCAGGCTTTTACGCCATCGACGCCCATCGCCAACATGGCGGCAGGCGTTGGGCCTTGGGCAAATAATTTCACCGTGGCCTTGTTGACACCAACATCGGTTGATTGCGCCGACAGTAAGACCGCGATAAGCAATTCAAACGGGTTGCGATAGTGCAGCTCAGTGCGCGGCTCGGGATTCTCAGCTTGTAGGCGCGAAAAAATAGCCTCGCGCTTGGCGGCATTCATTACAGCGCTCCTGTGGTGCGCACACGCTTACTGCCGGGCGCCTTCGCTTTTGCCAAAGCCGCTTCGGCAGTACTCACAGCCTCGCTCAACTCGGGCAGGCGTGCTTGCAGATGGCTGGCATCTTCGCCACGAGCATTCAGCGCGGCGAGTTGTTTTTCAGTTTTTTTCAGCTGGCTGCGAGCGAGTGCGGCGGCAATCATCAGCGCGCTAGTATCGGGAGCACCGGAGCCAGACGTTTGCGCCACGACGGCGGTTGGGCGGCGCGCAGCTTTAGCCTCAGCCAATTTAGCTTGGCGAGCTTTGAGGGTTTCGAAGCGTTCGCGTGCTTTATCGGCACGATCTTTCGCTGCCTGCTCATCGGCATCTAGCGGTTCATCGGAAGCTTTATGCCAGGTCATGGGAATGTCTGGGCCTTCGACCATATCAATGCAATCGACGGGGCAGGGAGCAACGCAGAGATCACAGCCGGTGCATTCATCGACCATTATGGTGTGCATTTGTTTAGCCGCGCCAACGATGGCATCGACAGGGCAGGCTTGGATGCATTTGGTGCAGCCGATGCATTCATCTTCGCGAATAAAGGCGACTAGACGATGCTCAGGCGTTACGCCATAGGCTGGATCTAGTGGCAGGCTGGGCTTGTCGAGTAAGCGTGCTAGGGCATCAATGGTGCTTTGGCCGCCGGGCACGCAATGATTAATTGCCTCGCCATCGGCGATGGCCTGCGCATAAGGTGCGCAACCAGGATGGCCGCATTGTCCGCACTGGGTTTGCGGCAGCAGGGCATCGATCAGTGGAATCAGTGTTGCGTTGGCCATAAGTGATACTCAAAAACGTGAGTGATTATTGCATCGAGCAGGCGGCTGGGGCAAAGTCGCAACACGTCCATATCTGGCAATTAGTTATGTCTGATCTGCTATTACTCTCGGCTTCCGAGTTGGCTGCACATATACGTAGCGGTAAAACCACTTCGGTGGCTGTAGTTGAGGCGCATATTGCCCGTTTGCGGCAAGTTAATCCCACGCTCAATGCCGTGGTGTGCGAGCGCGTTGCCGATGCCCGTGTTGAGGCTGCAAAAGCCGATGAAGCTGTGGCCAAAGCAAAAAAGGCGCACAAATTAGCGTCACTGCCACCGTTTCTTGGCGTGCCATGCACAATCAAAGAGAACTTTCACTTCGCCGGCATGCCAAATACCGCCGGCTTGGTCAGCCGCATTGGCCGCAAGGTCGCAGATGATGCGCCTATCGTAGCGAATTTACGCGCCGCTGGCGCCATCCCGCTCGGGGTAACTAACACTTCCGAGCTCTGCATGTGGATGGAAACTTTCAATAAGGTCTATGGCCGCACCAATAACCCCTACAACCCAGCACATACAGTCGGCGGTTCATCGGGCGGTGAGGGCGCAATCGTTGGCAGTGGCGCCTCACCTTTTGGTTTGGGCGGCGACGTTGGCGGCTCGATTCGGATGCCGGCATTTTTCAACGGCGTATTTGGCCATAAGTGCTCGCCGGGTTTGATCGATAATGAAGGCCAGTTTCCTGGGCCATCTGGCGGTATTGATCGGCATTTATCGAGCGGGCCCTTGTGCCGTCGCGCAGAAGATTTAGAGCCGCTGGTGCGGGTACTCGCTGGCGACCGTGCTGTGCATTTACAGCCCGTGAGTGATGTCGATATTAGTAAGTTGCGAGTGCTGCAGTTTGCTCGTGAATTGGCCATTTCGCCGGATGCCGACCAACTGGGCGCACGCGACCGTGCCATTGAGGCCTTGATGGCGCAGGGAGCTCGCGTCGAAGCGATTCATTTGCCCTTGATGGCGAAGGCGCTAGACCTGTGGTCGGCTATGCTCGCCACCGCTGGCAGCGATCTGACCTTTGCCGATCATCTCTTTGGTACGCGCTCACCACGCGCCGCACTAGCCGAGTTTGGTCGTTTCGCCATCGGTCGCTCCGACCACACCTTCCCGCTGATTGCCCTCGCGCTATTTGAGCGTTTGCCAGAATGGACACCGAAGCGCACGGCTAAATTGCGTGCTCAGGCTTTAGTGCTGAAGCGCCAGCTGGAAGATGCTTTAGGCGATGATGGCGTATTGATTACGCCGCCGTATCCGACGGTTGCGCCCAAGCATTATCATGCGATGCTGCCGCCGTTTAATTTCGTCAACTGCGCCGTGTTTAATGCCTTGTCGCTGCCCGGCACATCAGTTCCCACCGGCCTTAATAGCGCTGGTCTACCAACAGGCGTGCAAATCATTGCCAAAGAAGGCAATGATCATCTTGGTTTGGCGTGTGCCATGGCCTTGGAAAAATCTCTCGGTGGCTGGGTCTACCCTATTGTGAAAGTGAGTAAGTAAGGCATGAATATTCGCCGCGGCGTTGCAGAGGCCAATGGCCTTGAGTTGGCTTATGAAGACATGGGTGATGTTTTGCACCCACCCATTATTTTAGTGATGGGCTTGAGTGCGCAGCTCACACTATGGCCTTTAGGCTTTTGCGAAGGCTTGGTGGCCGAAGGCCATCGTGTTATCCGTTTTGACAATCGCGACATTGGCTTATCCAGCAAGCTCAGTGATTTGAAAGTGAAAGGTCCGGTTTGGAAACGCATGGTGCGCGCACAATTGGGCCTGTCGAGCCCTGTGCCCTATACCATAATGGATATGGCCGATGATGTATTAGGCCTACTCGACTTCCTGCAAATTCGCCGTGCGCATATTGTTGGTGCCTCCATGGGTGGCATGATTACGCAAATTTTTGCGGCGAAATATCCAGACCGTGTGCGCTCGGTGGGGATAATTTTCTCCAGCACCAACCAAGCTTTATTGCCACCACCCAAGCCATCTGCGCTAAAGCTGCTCACCAGTGGGCCGGGCAAAGGCGCGACATCTGAGCAATACATTGCTCATTCGGCAAAGTTTATGCGTGCGATTCATAGTCCCAACTATCCGTTTAGCGATGCCGAACTGCTGGAGATGGCGCGAGCGTCGCACGCGCGTAGTTTCTATCCGGCTGGTGTCTTGCGCCAATACAATGCCATCTTAGGCACGGGTAGCTTGCGGTCCTATGCCAAACGCATCACCAAGCCCACCGTGGTTATTCACGGCGATGCTGACCCGCTGGTGCGCCCAGCGTGCGGTCGTGCGGTGGCGCGGGCTGTTCCGCGCTCGCAATGGCTGTTGGTGAAGGGCATGGGTCACGATTTGCCGCCCGGCGTATGGCCAGTAATCACACAGGCGCTAATCACTAATATGATGCGAAGCTAGGGCAAGTTGCGGGTGCCGAGTTTCGCTAGCTAAATAGGTTATGCAGTGAACTTGGCGCCCGAAATAAGGCATGGCATGCTTTGCGGCGCAGGATGCGCGGTATTTGATGGCAAGGAGAGCTGTGTTCAAGGCTTTGATGTCCTTGGATTTTTCCCGCGCTCCTTTGTCATATGCAGCAAATAAAAGTTATTACACTGCAGTGCTGCGATATAAACTAGGTTAGGCAATAAGGCTATCAGAGGTAAATATGAATCAAAAATTAATAAAAAATGGATTTATTTTAGCTGCGATCATGAATTTCAGTGTGCTTATATTTTCACGTGGATTTACTAATGTTGCCATAAATGACGCTGACCCTGTTGTAATGTCTAATTTTGGGCTTCTTATGATCGTCATGTGGGGTATTGCCTATCTCTCAGCTGCAACCGTAATATCAAATATAAAATGGGTCGCTGGCGCTTTTGCTTTAGAGAAATTAATTTATGTTGTTGTCTGGATCAATTGGCTTCTGGGAAATAGTCTAGAAGCAGTTTATTCCACAGACATTTTTGCCGGGATTTTTTATAGTATCTATGGCCTAAATGATCTATTTTTTATGCTATTTTTCGCGTGGGTTTTTATGTCATCAAGTCATAAAATTAAATCCTAATATTTTACTAAATTCGAGTTACAGCAAACTGCTTAGCAAGGCGTTAGGCCGCAGAAATATATTATGAGAAAGACAAATAAAAAAATATTAGTGGTACTTGGCCATCCAGACACAAACAGTTTATCGGGGCTCTTCGCTGAAGAATATGTAAGCTCCGCAAGATCTGCTGGGAAAGAGGTTCGGTATATTAAGCTTGGTGAAATCGAGTTTAATCCTGTGCTTAAACATGGCTATAAGCAACGCCAAGAACATGAGCCAGGCTTGGCTCATTTCTGGGAAAGTATCGTTTGGGCAGACCATATCGCTTTCTTCTATCCCATCTGGTGGGGCGCAATGCCTGCTCTGCTCAAGGGGGCATTAGATAGAGTGCTACTGCCTGGAAAGGCTTTTAAGTATCGAGAAAGCTCACAATTTTGGGATCGTTTGCTTGAAGGCAGGAGTGCCCATCTATTCACTACCATGGACACTCCGCCGTGGTACTACCGGATGGCGTATCGAATGCCTGGGCATAATCAAATGAAGCGAACAATATTGGAGTTTTGTGGTATCAAGCCAGTAAAAATTCACTCATTTGGCCCTGTGCGATACGCCAAACCCGATAAAATCGAGAAGTGGGTATCGACGGTAAGGCGTTATGGCTCAGTGGCCTAACAATTCATTTAAGCCGATACCGTTTCGCGGCACGGCTTAACTAAGGCGCTGGACGAAAATACTCAAGGTAAGATATGGAATATATTGATTGGGGCGACTTCCAGAAAGTCGATATCCGCGTTGGAACCATTGTCGATGTCGAAGACTTTCCAGAGGCTCGTCGGCCTGCTTACAAACTAAAGGTGGATTTCGGGCAAGAGCTTGGTATTAAAAAGTCTAGTGCACAGATCACTGCTCTATATACGAAAGAAGAGCTTCTCGGTAAGCAGGTGCTGGCAGTAGTCAATTTCCCGCCAAAACAAATTGGCCCCATTATGTCTGAGTGTTTAGTCACTGGGTTGCACCGCCCTGATGGTTCTGTGGTGCTATCAACCGTCGATATGGAGCTGCCCAATGGTGCACGGTTGGCATAACAAGGCGCCATTGTTATGCCGCCTGAGTCCTTGCCCGGCCATTCATTGGTACTGGCGTAGCAATGGCGTTGAGCTTGTCGCGCCAGTAGGCCACCAAAGCACTATTTTCGTGCTCCCAAGGGTGGAAGTCGTGCTTGAAGTAGTCCAGATACTCAGGGATCAAGCCTGAAATAACACCATTAAAGCCAAACAGCTTATTTAGGCCAAAAGCCCACGTTTTTGGACTAAATAACGACTTATCGCGATACAAAAACTGCAACTGAAAAGCGCTAACGACTGCGGCCAAAATTACGGTCGCGAAAACCTGAAAGACAATGCGCTCGGCGTAGCTATTGCCTGGCACGCTTTTGTATAAATCAAAGGCCACGGCCTTGTGCTCGGTTTCTTCAATGGCATGCCACATCCACACCGGACGCATCTCTTCAGCTAGGCCATCCATGATGGTGGTGTCGCTGAGCAGACGGTTGGCGATGATGGCGGTGAAGTGCTCAAGTGCTACGGTGATGGCGAGTTGCTGGCGTTTGCTTAACATGCGGCGGCCCAAGTTGAGTAAGCCTAAGGTGAACTTCTCGGCACGAAGAGCCGGCAAGCCTTTGGCCTCGAGCATATTATTGAGTGACACATGCTCCAGCGAATGCATAGCTTCCTGACCAATAAAGCCGGAGATATCTTTTTGCGTGGCCTTGTCTGGCGCGTGTTCGCGCAACTGGCGCACAGAGTCGACAAAGAAACGCTCGCCGACTGGAAATAGAGTCGAAAGCGTGCCTAAGAAATGCGTTGAAAATGCATCGTCAAAGACCCAGTGACGTGGCACATTGTTGAACTGAAAATCCATGCGAGTAGGCGTGATTTGGATGACGTCCGGCGTGGTGATATGCGTCATGGTGTTTATCCTCTAGTATCGTGACGACTCATTGGTCACATGCAACCAAACTATCACTCTATGTGACATTGTCAACTGTAACAATAATAAATAGTGAATAGACCCTATGCAATTAATTACCCGCTGTGATGCGCTTGAAGGTGTCCTTGATAAGTGGCGAGAAGCCATAGGGAGTGACTTTCAGGCCTATAAAAATCATTGTTACCGTGTACTCAATGGTGCCTATGCTGTGCTTGAGGCAGGGAATTTAGCCAGTGATGAGCATCTTGAAACCATAGGTTTTGCGCTCGGCTTTCACGATCTCGGCATTTGGTCAGATGTGAATTTTGATTATCTTGAGCCTTCGGCGCGGCGAGCTGAGCTGGCAATGGCCGATATGGTGTGGCCAGACCTACGCAAACAGCAGGTGCTCTCGATCATTGCCCGACATCATCAGTTCACCCGCATTAATGATGACTCGCTAAGCGAGGCTGTACGTCAAGCCGATTGGTGCGACGTTAGCTTTGGCCTGATGCGAGGCACGATTGAAAAAGCGCGCTGGCGGCAAATCACTAAGCGCTTCCCCAATGCTGGATTTCACCAGCTCTTGATACGCAAGGGCGGGGTGCATGCGCTAAAGCATCCTTTGAACCCGTTGCCGATGATGCGCTGGCGCTGAGCAATATTATTTTCGCGTGAATACTAATAAGAAGAATTCGAAAATGACCGATAGCAAATCTACAAACCATGTCAGCGCCGCTACGTTGCCAAAACTGCCGCGCGATAAAACCAACGATTACAGCCACGCTATGGCGCAGGCGCGTCGCGATACCGTGACAGAAAACACAGGCGCCGCGCTCACACACACTGGCCAATTCTCTATCGATCCTGCACTTTTGCCGGGAAATATCGAAGGCTTCTCCGGCATTGTGCAAGTGCCAATGGGCTTCGCTGGCCCAATATTGCTCGATGGCGAACACGCGCAAGGCGAGTTCTATGTGCCAATGGCGACCACCGAAGGCACGCTGCTGGCGAGTTATAGCCGTGGCATGCGCCTAACCCGCGAGGCTGGCGGTGTGCGCACTACCGTCATCGATGATGCCATGCAGCGCGCGCCAATTTTTGTCTTCGATGATGCGCGTTATGCCCGTGATTTTGGCCTATGGGTCACCGCGCATTTTGCCGAGATTAAAGCCGCTGCCGAAGCCACCACGCGCTCGGGCAAGCTGCGTGATATTCAGCAATTTGCCCAAGGTAAAATGCGTTGGCTGCGCTTTAACTTCACCACTGGCGATGCCGCTGGGCAAAACATGGTGAGTAAGGCCACGCACGCGGCCTGCCAATGGATGCTGGCGCAGCAACTTTCTGGCCTTGCGCATTTTTCCTTGGCGGCGAATTTCGATACCGACAAAAAGCATTCGGTGGTGAATAGTCTGCACACGCGCGGTAAACGTGTGGTGGCAGAAATCACGCTGCCGGCGAAGCTGTTAAAAGAGGTTATGCACACCAGTGGCGAGGCGCTGTTTAAGCAGCGCCAGCTATCAAATATGGGTGCGATGATGGCGGGCTCAGTCAATAACGGTGCGCACTTTGCCAACGGTATCACCGCGGTATTCATGGCTTGCGGGCAGGATGTTGCCAATGTGGCGGAGTCATCGGCGGGTTTCGTTCACGCCGAATTAAAGCCCAATGGCGACTATTATTTTTCCGTGACCATTCCGGCTTTGATTGTCGCCACTTATGGCGGCGGCACCGGTCTGCCAACGCAGCGCGAATGCTTGGAAGTGATGGGCTGTTATGGCGCTGGCAAAGTCAATAAGTTGGCCGAGATCATCGCCGCAACGGTGCTGTGCGGCGAGCTATCGCTGTCTTCAGCTATCGTCTCAGACCAGTGGGTGTCTAGCCATGATGCGCTGGGGCGCAACCGGCCATAAGGCGGCAATTCATTGGCCCGCGCAGGCGACTAGTAATGCAAAAGAGGGGCTGCTGACTAAATGCCAGCAGCCCCTCTTTTCATCTGCGAGGCTTATTTAACCTGCATGCCAGCGCTTGCGCCATCGTCAGGCGAGAGCAGATAAATATCCGCGCCACCTGGGCCTGCCGCGAGCAACATGCCTTCGCTCATGCCGAATTTCATTTTGCGTGGGGCAAGATTGGCCACCAAAACGGCATGACGCCCAACCAACACGCTAGGCTCGGGATAGGCAGCTTTAATGCCGGCAAACACTTGCCGCGTCTCGCCACCGACATCGACTTGGATACGCAGCAACTTATCGGCACCATCTACGTGCTCAGCGCTAATGATTTTCGCCACGCGTAGATCAATTTTGGCAAAGTCATCGATGCTGATATGACCAGCATCGGCAGCACTACTTGTGGCCTTGGCCACTGATTTTTTATCTGCGGCAGCCGTGGCCGCCGAGTTCGCGGCGGATTGGCCTGCCGTCGCAGAGGCGGCATCGGCTGCTGATAATGAGTCTTGCGAAGCGCTGACCAAGGCAGCAACGTTGATGGGATCAACGCGCGTCATCAAGGGGCTAAATTCGCCAATGCGATGACCCAGGAGTAGTTCGCGACGGCGCTCCCAACCGAAGTCAGCAACATTTAAGAAGGCCGCGCTTTGGGCAGACATTGCCGGCAAAATCGGCGCTAAGTAAGTAATTAGCTGGCGGAATAGGTTGATGCCTACCGAGCACACCGCGTGCACCTCAGCTTCTTTGCCTTCAATTTTCGCCAATGCCCACGGCTTTTTCTCATCGATGTATTGGTTGGCACGATCGGCTAGCGCCATGATCTCGCGCACAGCACGGCCAAATTCGCGAGCTTCGAAGTGCGCGGCAATGCTATCGCCAGCGGCAATCGCTTCCGCTAAAAGTTCAGGCTCGGCGCACTCGGCACTGAGTTGATTGTCGAAGCGCTTGGCGATAAAGCCCGCGCAACGGCTGGCGATATTGACCACTTTGCCGACCAAGTCTGAGTTCACGCGTTGCGTGAAGTCTTCGAGATTTAAGTCGATGTCTTCGACGCGGCCAGAAAGCTTGGCAGCGAAGTAGTAGCGCAAATATTCAGGATTTAAGTGCTGCAAATAGGTTTGCGCTTGAATAAAGGTGCCGCGTGACTTCGACATTTTTTGACCATTAACGGTCAAAAAGCCATGTGCGAAAACGCCTGTAGGCTTGCGGAAACCGGCGCCTTCGAGCATTGCTGGCCAAAACAACGCGTGGAAATACACGATGTCTTTGCCAATGAAATGGTAGAGCTCGGTGTCGCTACCTTCACGCCAATAATCATCGAAATTTAGCTCTGGCGTGCGCGCGCATAAGTTCTTGAAGCTGGCCATATAGCCAATCGGCGCATCGAGCCAAACATAGAAATACTTGCCCGGCGCATCGGGGATTTCAAAGCCGAAGTAAGGTGCATCGCGCGAAATATCCCAGTCGGCAAGGCCGGACTCGAACCATTCGGCGAGCTTGTTGGCGACTTCATTTTG
>NZ_CEYEMI010000005.1:3654-6922 GCF_982810325.1 Paraperlucidibaca sp. | reverse complement strand
GAAAATGCTTCGTTTTCGGGCGAGTGCGTGGAGTGGTAATTATCGAACTCGATATTAAAGCCAGCAAAGTCGCGCTCATGATCAGCTTTGACGTTGGCGATCTGTGCTTCAGGAGACAGGCCATTTTGCTCGGCTTTCAGCATGATGGCCGTACCATGGGCATCATCGGCACAGACATAGCGGCAGTCGTGACCGCGCGAGCGCTGGAAACGCACCCAAATATCGGTCTGAATGTATTCCACCAAATGGCCTAAATGGATAGGGCCGTTGGCATAAGGCAGGGCACTGGTTACCAGTAAGCGACGAGTCATGGCACACTAATTCACAAAATAAATAGGTCGCGCATGATAGCACTGTGTGAGCGCCAACACGGAGTCAGCAGCAGATGAATCAAGTCGATGTGGTGATTGTAGGTGCCGGTTTAGCAGGACTAACGGCGGCTCGGCAATTAGTCGGTACTGGTTTAACAGTGGCCGTGCTGGAGGCCCGTGAGCGTGTCGGTGGCCGCAGTTGGAGCGAATGGCATGAGGGTATGCCGATAGATCGTGGTGGAGCATGGGTCGGGCCAACGCAGTTACGCATGCTGGCCTTGGCAAAAGAATTTAATCTGCAGTTATTGCCCACCAGTCGCACCTTGAAGCAGGTGTATTGCTCCGGTGGCTCGCACAAAATTCATGGCGATAAGGTCTTTGGGCTGATCACTAGTAGCGGTGCGCCGCATGATTGGCGCTTGATTCCCGCATTGTTGCGCATTAGCTGGCAGCTCAATCGGCTCGCCGCTACGGTGCCTGTTGGCGCACCCTGGCAGGCTGCAAAAGCGGCTAAGTGGGATGCTATGAGCTTGGGCGATTGGCTCGATAAGCAGCTGTTTTTATCGCCAACGATTCGCGCCATCGCCGAGGCATCATTTGAAACCTTATGGGGAGCGAATGCGCAGGAGCTGTCGTTTTTATTCGTGCTGCATTACATCGCCTGCGCTGGCGACGAGTATACGCCGGGTAACTTTGAGCGCTTAACAGCGAGCATCGATGGCGCGCAAGACTGTCGTTTTGCCGAAGGCAGTCAGTCGGTGTCGAATGCGCTGGCCGCCGCACTTGGCGAGCGTGTGTATTTCGATGCCGCAGTAGAAAAAATTGATATGCACGGGGCCTATACCGAAATAACGACAAAGCAGGGCGTATGGCGTGCAGCCGATGTCATCGTCGCAGTGCCGCCGCCGCAGCGCCTAAATTTTGCTATCGAGCCGCCATTGCCACTTGAGCAACGCCAGCTTTGCGATGTGTATCGCATGGGGCGCTTAATGAAAGTGGTGGTGCGTTATGAGCGAGCGTTTTGGCAGCAGGCGGGCTTGTCGGGCAATACCATCTTGGCTGACGGCCCGATTAATTTGTTATTTGATGTCTCGACGCCGCACGGCGCAGGTATTTTAGCGTTTATTGGCGGTGAGCATTTAGATGTGTTTTCGCAGCTCAGCGAGGCCGAGCAACGCGAACAAGTGCTCTCAACATTAGTCCGTGCTTTCGGTGAGCAGGCACGTACGCCGCGCGAGCTCATTTCGCAAAATTGGGTTGATGAGCCGTGGAGTGGCGGCGCGCCGACTGGCTATTTAGCCCCTGGTGCATTGATGCGCTATCGCGATGCGTTATCGACGCCACATCATTCCATTATTTGGGCCGGCACTGAGTTGCCGGGGTACTGGACTGGCTATATGGAAGGGGCGGTGCGTTCGGGCGAGCGCGCAGCGGCGGCGGTGATTGGCCGTGCAAGGAGTAGCTTGGTGAGCTAGCATAAGCCCCTTGTTTTTTGCCATTGAGGGGCAATACCCATGCCCATTACCCTAGCGGCAGTTGAAGCCGTACTTGCTGCTCACAGCGATCCCTATTTAGGGGGCGCCGCGAGCTACGCTTTATTGGCGCGCGCTTCAGATACGCAAGTCACCGACGATGGTCGTGTATTTGTACACATCGTTTTGCCGTACCCACATCGTGATCCTGCTGGTGCTTTTGCGGCGCCGCTGGAAGCCGCGTTGCACGTTGCCGGCGCGCGTGATGTTCATATTCGTTGGTCACACGAGATTCCACGTATCAAGCCACAGGGCGAGGTTGCGCCACTGACTTTGGCGCGTAATGTGATTGCCGTGGCTTCTGGCAAAGGCGGCGTTGGTAAGTCCACCACTGCGGTGAATTTGGCCTTAGCTTTGGCGCGCGAAGGTGCAAAGGTCGGCCTGCTCGATGCCGATATTTACGGCCCTAGCTTGCCCACCATGCTCGGCATTGGCATCGGTAAATATCCCGATACCGTCGATGATGCTTGGTTTGTCCCGCATCACGCCCATGGCGTAGATGTCATGTCCATCGGCTTCTTATTGCAAGGCGATAGCCCCGTGGTTTGGCGTGGCCCGAAAGCTACTGGCGCACTGATTCAGCTAGTCTCACAAACACGTTGGTCGAGCTTAGATTATTTGATTGTCGATATGCCGCCGGGCACGGGCGATATCCAGCTAACACTCGCGCAACGAGTGCCAGTCGCTGGCGCAGTAGTAGTGACAACGCCGCAAGATATCGCGACATTAGATGCGAAAAAAGGCATCGAGATGTTCCGTAAAGTCGATATCAATGTGCTCGGCATTGTTGAGAATATGTCACAACATATTTGCACTAACTGCGGCCATACCGAGGCGATTTTCGGCTCTGGCGGTGGTGTGCAAATGGCCGAGCAATACGACGTTGCGCTGCTCGCGCAGCTGCCCTTAGATAAACGTATTCGTGAGCAGACTGATGCCGGTTGCCCAACCGTTGCGGCTGATCCAGACGGCAGTTTAGCGCAGCAATACACTGAGCTAGCGCGTCGCGTCTCCGCGCGCTTGGCCCTTGGTCAACGTGTGGCCGACACTCGAATTCCTTTAAACCCATCATCGAAGTAGTGAGTTAGGCATGAGCATCAAATCAGATCATTGGATCCGCCGTATGGCCGAGCAACAAGGCATGATTGAGCCTTTTGAGCCTGGCCAAGTTCGTCATCAAGATGAGCAGCGCATTATTTCTTACGGCACTTCAAGCTACGGCTACGATGTTCGTTGCGCCAATGAATTCAAGATTTTTACCAATATCAACTCGACTATTGTTGACCCGAAAAACTTCGACGAAAAAAACTTTGTCGATGTCGTTTCCGATGTCTGCATCATTCCGCCGAATAGCTTTGCCTTGGCGCGCACCGTTGAGTATTTCCGCATCCCGCGCAGCACTTTAGTGGTGTGTTTGGGTAAGTC
>NZ_CEYEMI010000005.1:0-3554 GCF_982810325.1 Paraperlucidibaca sp. | reverse complement strand
TATTTAAAAGAGCGCCTCATAAGGCGCCTTTCCTTAAAGAGCACTCACTTACTAGAGCACAACGCCATGACTCATCGCGCCACGTTAGATTTTCTCTTAAACGATTGGCTTGATGCGCCAGCGCTATGCCAGCGACCTTTTCATGCTGATCACAGCGCTGATACCTTTGCTGCTGTACTCGACTTAAGTGAGCAAGTAGCCACTGAGCAATTCGCACCAATTAATCGTCTCGTGGATATCGAAGAGCCTGAGTTTGATGGCGAGCGTGTGCTGCTACCAAAACAGACAGAGGCCGCGCTGAACTGCTTTAGTGAGGCCGGCCTGATGGCTGCTAGCAAACCCGAAGCGGTTGGCGGCATGCAGCTGCCGACAGTCGTTGAAATGGCCTCGATGAGTTTTTTCTACAAGGCCAGTGTCGCGCTAGCGGCCTATCCCATGCTCACTCGCGGCAATGCCAACACCATTTTTGCGCATGGCACTCCCACTCAAATTGACGTGTTTGCTAAGCCAGGCTTTGCTGGCACGAGCTTCGGCACCATGTGTTTGAGTGAGCCGCAAGCTGGCTCAAGTTTGTCCGATATCCGTACTAAAGCTGTACCCGACACTGGTTGTGGCGATTGGGCCAATGACCCGCTGGGCCCGCGCTATCGCTTGAGCGGTAATAAGATGTGGATCTCCGGTGGCGAGCATGAGATGGGCGATAACATCGTGCATTTGGTGTTGGCAAAAATTCCCGATGCGACTGGCCAGCTAGTATCCGGCGTGCGCGGCATTTCTTTGTTTATCGTGCCACGCAAATTAGTCAGTGCTGAGGGTGAAATTAGCGATATTCGCAATGACGTTGCGCTGGCGGGCTTAAATCACAAGTGCGGCTATCGCGGCACGGTGAATACGCTGTTGAATTTTGGCGAGGGTAAATACCTCGTCAATGGCCAGTCCGGCGCTGTTGGCTACCTGATTGGAGGCGAGGGCAAAGGCTTAAGCTGCATGTTTACGCTGATGAATGAAGCGCGCATTGCGGTTGGCTTAGGCGCGACCATGCTTGCTTATGCCGGCTTTGAGGCCTCTCTAGACTACGCCAAGCAGCGACCACAAGGTCGCCATGCCAGCCCTGCTGGTAAAGATCCGAGCAGCCCACAAGTGCCGATCATTGAGCACACCGATGTGAAGCGCATGCTGATGGCGCAGAAAGCCATCGCCGAAGGCGGCTTGGCGTTGGGTTTGTATTGCGCGCGTTTAGTCGATGAGGAAAGCACAGGGACTGAGGCGCAAGCACATGAAGCTCGCCAACTCTTAGAGCTGCTCACGCCGATTGCGAAAAGCTGGCCTAGTGAGTGGGCTCAGGAGGCTAATAGCTTGGCAATTCAAGTGTTTGGCGGCTATGGCTACACACGAGATTTTCCGGTGGAGCAATATTGGCGCGATAACCGTTTGAACATGATTCATGAAGGCACGCATGGTATTCAGGGCTTAGATTTATTGGGTCGTAAAGTTCTTATGAATCAAGGTGCTGCATTGAAGCTGCTGATGGCTCGAGTACATGCCACAGCACAGCAGGCGTTTGCTCAGGATGCAAATCAGGATAAGTCGAAAAGCACATTAAGTGAGCATGCAGAAGCTTTGCAAAGTGCGTGGCAAGAAATTGCTGCAGCAGCGCAAGCCGCATGGTCGACGGCTAAGCCCGAGGAGGCGCTCGCCAATGCCACCGCCTATATGCAAGGTTTTGGTCATGGTGTATTGGCGTGGATGTGGCTGGAGTTGGCGATTTCCGCAGAGCGCAGTGAGCACTTACCGGCAGACTTTCGAGCTGGTAAACGTGCTGCCTGCGACTATTTTTTCAATTATGAGCTGCCAAAAATTGGCGCATGGCTAGGTGTTGCAGCGCGCCGCGACATGACCTGTGCACAGGCCAGCGCGGCGATATTTTAGCAACAGGTATCGTGGTTGGCTATTTAGCCGCGTCGCCAAGCCAAATCATGCGATAGGTCTCGGCACCATCTTGATGGATGATTTGCAGTGGTAAAAATGCCTGCGCCGGATCTAGCCATAGTGTGGTTTTGCGCTTGCCATCTTGGCGTACATACACCTCGCTGTGACGAGCTTTGCCGGCGACAGTCAGGGTTTCATCGGCTTCTCGATGTAGGCTAATGGCGCTAATGCCTTTGCTGTCGGCGAGTGGATAGCTCGCTTTCGGCGCCCGATTAGCTAGGCGATCGGCGCGCAGCTGGACTTCAATATTGAGAATATCCACCAAGCCGGCCTTACCCGCGTATTGATAGACCTTGCCGCGTCGTTCTGAGCGAATGCTGCCGTCGGCTTGCTTTTCAATGCGTGCGACCTGCTTAAAAAGCAGCTGTAATGTGCGCTCGTAGCGCTGAAATTCGACTTGGCCATGCGCCCATTGGAAGTCACTAATCTCACTGAATGATGCCAAGCCGACAACGCTGGCGTGGGTTTCGTAACGGCATTGTGTTGCCTTGCAACTTAGGCTGCGCGTCGCATCGCCTTCAAGCTTGCCATCCCAGCTTAAGTGGTAGCGCTCCTTTGTTTGCGGCAATGGCATGGTGTCGGAGACAACAGGCGCAGCTACGACAGCAGAGGTATCAGCAGCAGATGTAGGCGAAGTAGTAGCAGAAGCAACTATCTTGGGCTGCGTTGATTTAGTGTTTGCTGCAATTTTACTGTTATGGGCAGCACCGACCTCAGTGATAGTTTCGGCTTCGCCGGCAATACCTGCGCTCGGAGCTGGAGCGAGCGGCAACTCATCGCTGCAACCACTCAGCATTTGGCTAATGAAAATACCTAATAAAATGCCAACGATGACATTTATTGCCAGTCTAAGACGTGGATTTGTACGCATAAATTGCTCTTAGCTAATGAAGGGGTGTCGGCGACTATTTGTGCGCTTGTAGTGGCTCTAATAACGGTTTGTTATCGAGTGCTATTTGGCCATCTTGCCAACGTAAGCGACCACTCGCGAGCCAGCCTAGTACACGCGGATAGAGCTGGTGTTCGGCTTGATGCACGCGTTGTGCCAGTGAATCAACGTTGTCGTGCTGATGCACGCTGACACGATGTTGAGCGATGACCGGGCCACCGTCGAGCTCGGGCGTAACGAAATGCACCGAGCAGCCATGCTCTGTATCACCAGCGTCGAGCGCGCGTTGGTGCGTGTGCAAGCCTTTGTATTTCGGTAGCAATGACGGGTGAATATTGATCAGACGGCCACTGTAATGACTGACAAAGTCGGGCGTGAGTATGCGCATAAAGCCGGCCAATATGACCATGTCTGGTGCCCATGCATCGATATGCTTGATCATTTCCGCATCGAAATCTATCCGCTCAGCATAGTCACGATGCTTGACCACAGCGGTTGCGACACCGGCACGAGTGGCGCGTGGCAGCGCCAAAGCTTCTTCACGATTGCTCAGTACGCCGACAATTTTAGCGTCGATTGGCGTCGCTGAGGCATTGGCTCCTTGGCCACAAACATCAAGCAATGCTTGCAAGTTGGAGCCACTTCCCGAGACTAAAACAACGACGCGATAGCTCAC
>NZ_CEYEMI010000004.1:113126-115501 GCF_982810325.1 Paraperlucidibaca sp. | reverse complement strand
GAGTCGAGATAGTTCTTCAAATTAAAGCGCAAAGCCGCAGGGTTATTGCGGTTGAGCAAGCAGGAAAAGCTATCTGTCCATAAGGTGATTTGATGGAACGATTGTGGCATTTCATTGAAGCGGTTAATCGCCAAGTCGACCTTGCCCTGCTCAATATCCTGCACGCTAACATCAGATGGTGTGAGAAAATCCAACACCACATCGGGCGCCTCAGAGCGCAGCGCCTTAACTAAAGCAGGGACAAGCGTTGCTTCAGCGTAATCGCTAGACATGATGCGAAACACACGGCGCGATGTCAGCGGCTTAAACTCTTGCCGAGGTTCTAAGATGTCGGTGATTTGCGACAAGGCTTGGCGAATCAACGGTGCCAGCTCAAGCGCTCGCTCCGTCGGCGTCATGCCTTGGCTACTGCGAATGAGCAAAGGATCATTGAAAAGGTCGCGTAAGCGCTTAAGACCATTCGACAATGCCGGCTGCGTAATGCCTAACTGGCCTGCTGCGCGCGTGACACTTTGCTCGCGAAGCAAGACATCTAGATAGACTAATAAGTTGAGATCAATGCGCTCAAGATTCATGGCGTGAATACCGACTATAAAAACTATAAACTTTGAAAATTATGCCATGAACCCCTACACTGCGCCCACTGTTAATAGCACCTTTAAACATTATATGGGCGCATTGACATCCACCCCTCGTGACAGGAAAACGCCATGACTACGTACACCTCTGCGATTGACGCTGTTCGCGCCGTGAAGGCCAAATTTGGCACCCCATGGAGCGCTATTAGCCCAGAAGATGCGGCTCGCATGCAAATGCAAAACCGTTTCAGAACTGGTTTAGATATTGCCAAGTACACTGCCGGCATTATGCGCCGCGACATGGCTGAATACGACGCCGACACCAGCAAATACACACAATCGCTGGGTTGCTGGCACGGTTTTGTTGCCCAACAAAAAATGATCGCCAACAAAAAATACTTCGGCACTACAGAGAAAAAATACCTGTACCTGTCGGGTTGGATGGTTGCCGCCCTTCGTTCAGAGTTTGGTCCACTGCCTGACCAATCAATGCACGAAAAAACTTCAGTTCCAGCATTGATCGAAGAGCTGTACACCTTCTTACGTCAAGCCGACGCTAAAGAAATGAACGACCTCTTCCGCAGCTTGAAAAAAGCCCAAGAAGCTGGCGACACAGCTAAAGCTAAAGATCTCGAAGATCAAATCAATAACTACGAAACTCACGTTGTACCAGTGATTGCAGACATCGATGCCGGTTTCGGTAACGATGAAGCAACATACCTGCTGACGAAGAAAATGATTGAAGCTGGTGCTTGCGCCATCCAAATCGAAAACCAAGTGTCCGACGCTAAACAGTGCGGTCACCAAGCCGGTAAAGTAACCGTGCCACACGAAGATTTCATCGCGAAAATCAACGCTGTGCGTTACGCGTTCCTAGAGCTCGGCGTCGAAGAAGGCATCATTGTTGCCCGTACCGACTCCGAAGGCGCTGACTTGACACAAAAAATCCCTGTCTCGAACAAGAAAGGTGATTTGGCGTCGCAGTACATCAGCTACTTGGCAACAACAGAAATCGACATCTCTGAAGCTCAAGATGACGAAATCCTAATCAAGCGTGATGGCAAGCTACACCGTCCAACACGCTTAGCTTCTGGCCTGTACCAGTTCCGTGAAGGCACACAGATTGACCGTGTTGTGCTCGACTGCATCACATCGTTGCAAAACGGTGCTGACTTGCTCTGGATCGAAACGCCAACACCAAACGTGAAAGAAATTGCACACATGGTTAACCGCGTTAAAGAAGTCGTGCCAAACGCTAAGCTGGTTTACAACAACAGCCCATCGTTCAACTGGACATTGAACTTCCGTCAACAAGCCTACGATCGTTTTGTTGCTGAAGGCAAAGACGTATCGGCTTATGACCGCGCCAAACTGATGAGCATTGATTACGACGAAACTGAATTGGCAAAAGATGCTGATGAAAAAATCCGTACCTTCCAAGCCGATTCGGCTCGCGAAGCTGGTATTTTCCATCACCTGATCACTTTGCCTACTTACCACACCACTGCTCTGCACATGCATGAACTGTCCAAAGGCTACTTTGGCGACCAAGGCATGTTGGCTTATGTGGCTGGCGTGCAACGTAAAGAGATCCGCGAAGGTGTTGCTTGCGTTAAGCACCAAGCCATGGCTGGTTCGGACATTGGCGATGATCACAAAGAGATCTTCGCTGGCGAACAAGCTCTGAAAGCTGGTGATGACAGCAAAAACACGATGAACCAGTTCTCTGCGTAATCGCTGTTGATTTGAGAAAAGCCCTGCACTTCGGTGCGGGGCTTTTTTTTGAGCTATATACGC
>NZ_CEYEMI010000004.1:92593-113026 GCF_982810325.1 Paraperlucidibaca sp. | reverse complement strand
GCCGGCCTAGCGCGCATGAAAGGCGGCCTGCAGATTTCACAGGGCTTTTCAGCATTGTTTTTGCGCGGCAAGGCCGAAGCTAATGTAGCGGAAACAAGGCATGGCGCCGGCACTGGTGATCCATCAGGAGAAGGCGAATCTGTAGCGGATGACAATCCTGGCCCAGCAGGCTCTTTTTGGCCAAAAGTCCTAGGTGCTGGTGGTGCTTTTGTGTCTTTGCCGATCAACGATATGATTACAGCTGGTATTGGCGTCTTTGCGCCTGGTGGCGGTAATTTAAACTATAAGTCTGATTGGGCTGGTAAATATCAAATCGATAGCATTGCTATTGAGCTCATCAACATTAACCCGTCCATCGGCATTCGCTTTGATGATATGCATAGTTTAGGTTTTGGTGTCAGTGTTATTGGTGGCCATATTCGTCAAAAAACTGCGATTGATGTACCAGGCGTTGTTCCATATTTATTAAAAGGTGCTATTGACAGTGGCACCCTAGATCTTTTAACGCTGGAAGGAACAGGCGGTATTTTAGCTGGTCTCGGCGCTTTATGCGATCCACTAGAAAGACTTTGCAACCCCTTAGTATACGATCTTGTAGGCTCTCAGTTAGCAGCCGACGGCTCCTCTGGTAGTGCTCAGGTTGAGATGTATGGTTATGGTTTTGGCTATAACTTAGGCTATATGTTCGCTCCTACTGATAGAACTCGATTAGGTATTGCTTATCGCTCAGAGAGTAAAGTTAAGTTACGGGGTGACCTTGAGTGGGATTTAAGTAATATAAATGGTTCAACCGTAACCAACTTATTAATTAATCCAGGGGGGCCATTAGGTGGGCAGACGCTAGAGGAGTATTTAATCGATAATCTTCGCCCGGACACCACAGCAAAAAGCGATTTAATAATACCTGCCCGTACCTCGGTAAATTTATTCCATCAGCTTACCGATAAAATTGATATTATGGCTGACTTCACATTCATTGAAACTTCAGCAGTTGATAAAATTCGAGTCCAATTTTTGGATAAACCGCGAAAAGATGGCAGCGCCATTAAGCAAGGTGATGCAGGCATCGACACTAACTGGAGAGACTCATTTAAAGTATCTATTGGTGGGAACTATCATTGGGATGATCAGCTAACTCTACGCAGTGGCTTCCAGTTTGATAAAACGCCAGTACCTTCTGCAGAGTTCCGTCATCCAGGTGCGCCAGACAGCGACCGCTATATGTATGCCATTGGTGCCAACTACAAAGTTAACCGCAACCTCAGCATCGATGCCGCATACAGTGTCACCTTCTTAGAAGACTCGTTGTCAAACTACACTGAAAAATGTCGAACTCTCACACGTGACGATGAAAATGGTAATTATGATCCAGACGGTGAATCTTGCACCGCCAATGGTGGCAAATATCAAGGCCGTTTCTTCGATACATCGATTCAAGTGTTAAGTTTACAAATGAACCAAAAGTTCTAATAGCAGCACGCTGAATTAAAATAGCCGGCATCTACGCCGGCTATTTTAATTCAGCACTTAATTTCATACGATCAGCTTAAAAGCCACACTAAGACAAGGTCACATTAACCACCGGCAATAATCCATCTCTCAATGCCGGCCTTTCAACTACTGTACGTTTATCTTCAAGGCTTTCAAAGTCAAACAGCTCACGATCACCCAACTGCGATGGGGCAATGTTTTGAGTTGCAGTGAACATGCTATCTAATCGACCGGGATATTTTTCATCCCAATCTCTGAGCATCTCATTAATCATGGCGCGCTGAAGGTTATCTTGTGAGCCACAAAGATTACACGGAATAATAGGAAACTCTTTCAGCCTTGCAAACTCAGCAATATCCTTCTCTTTGCAATACGCTAATGGGCGAATCAAAATATTCATGCCGTCATCTGATAGTAACTTTGGCGGCATAGCTTTTAATCGGCCAGCATGAAACATATTCAATAATAGTGTCGCCATAATGTCATCGCGATGATGACCAAGAGCCACCTTAGTCGCACCAATCTCTTGCGCAAAACTATATAAGTTTCCTCGACGCAACCGGCTACAAATAGCACAGTAAGTCTGCCCTTCCGGTGTCAGCTCTTTAACGATGCTATAAGTGTCTTTCTCTAAAATGAAAAATGGTACGCCACGCTCAGTTAAATAACGCGGCAAAACATCTTCCGGAAAATCTGGCTGCTTCTGATCAAGATTAACTGCGACGATTTCAAACTTAATTGGTGCACTAAGCTGAAGGCTCAGCAGCATCTCCAGCATGGTATAGCTATCTTTACCCCCAGACAGGCAAACCATGATTTTGTCGCCATCCTGAATCATATTGTAATCAGCGATGGCCTGGCCTGTGAGTCGGCGTAGGCGCTTTTGCAGCTTATTAAAATCAGTACGCGACTTGGTTTCATCGGGCTTTATTGCTTGCGTAGTACCAGCGGTTGGTATCGACATATCAGAGCCTAGCAATCGGTTAATGGCGCGCATTTTCTCGAATGCCGATGGCTATGTAAACATCACCCAAACATAGGTGGCCCCTAATTTACGCAAAAAGAGGCTACCTCTTGCTGTTTAAAAACGCTGGTTAAGCTGTATACCTGCCGAGTGCACATAAGTATCTTTGAACACGCCACGGAATGTGCCGCCATTACCTGTGCACTGCGTAGTCGACGTAGCGCCGTTGGCGGGTGCCTGTGAAATCAGATAGCCAGACGGGTGACAGTCGTCAGTATAGTTAGCAGCGGCATCCTCAATCACGATATAGCTATACGCTAAGTCGATATCCATGCCTTTGCGTGGCGAGATATTGGCACCTAAAGAATAGACATAGCGATTGTTGTCCGGCAATGCGGAGTGGCGGCCTTCAGGGTCCGGAACTGGCGTTTGCTCATAGCCCACACCCGTGCGCAGCATTAGCACGTCATTGACTCGATAATTAACGCCAATAGCGCCTTTAAATGTGTCGCGAAAGCGCGTGCTTACCACCACATCGCCTTGTTGGATTGTGCCATTCGGGCCTTGGCGATCCTCAGCAACTACTCGCAACTCTTGAATACGGCTAGTGCGCGTCCATGTCAATGAGCCCATTAATGCTAAGCGGTCACTGGCCTGATGAAATAAAGCTGCACCAACAGACTCAGGTGTAATGATTTTTATCTCAGCTTTTGAGTCTGGGCGGACATAGTTTTCAACATAGTCGCGCAGCTCAATGCGTCGCGTAAGTGAGCCCAATAAACCCAATATATTGCCATCACTGACACCCGTGATATCTGGAATTTGACCGGAAACATCACTGAAGTCCCAATCATAGTCAGCCTTAATGGTTTGACGAATATGCGACCGGTAAGTCAAACCAAAACGTGTGCGATCGTCGTTAAAGCGATACATATAGCCAGCATTCCAACCAAAGCCATAGCCAATGCCTTCAACGGTAAGTGCTCCCTCGCCTTTGGCATCAGAAACCAATGGCCCAGCCAATAAGTTGGCAACGCCTGTACAAGCTGCGGCTGTAATACCTCCGACAAGTGGAAGCCCGCTTGGGCTACATAGCAAGCTTGCACCCGTTTGGATCGTGCTTTTACTAATGCCGTAAGCGGCCTCTTCCACATCAGCGCCGGCACGCAATTTCATGTGCATGATTTGCGCGGACAAACCAAAACCCAAACTATGTTTGTCGTCAAAGCGAATAGACATCGATGGATTGATATTGATCGTCTCAATCGTGCCTTCATCTTGAAACATGCGACCTACCCAGCTCGACTTATAATTCACGTTAGCCCCATACGGAACAAAAACACCGAGACCTAATGTGATGGTGTCGTTATAGGGAGTAACGGCGTAAAACTGGCCTGCAGGGATAGCTTGAGGATGATAACTGCCGCCATTGCCACCGGTTTGCAGCTCGGTGCCAGAGCCATTGTTAAGGCGTGTCGTGCCATTATTTTCAAATTGTCCGCGAACAGACAGCACCTGCCCAGCTTGCGAGACCATGGTGGTTTTCAGGCGCGCCATCCCGGCTGGATTGAAGAATACTGTTGAAGCATCGTTAGCTTCAGCGGCATTGGCTTGCGCGCTACCCATGGCGCTAGTCGATTGCCATGGGTATTCGAGACCGGCTGCGTGTGCATTTAAAGAGAAGCTAGCTATAACGAAAGTAATAGCGAATTGGCGAACAATAAGGCGATGCATTGAACACTCGATAATCTGAGGCTGAGGTTAAGTGCTGACAAATGTCAGAACTTGCTAGTCACCAGATCATATCGACCATTCGTCGCTTATTAAGGCGCTATTGTCAGACAAGAATTCTAATTGATCAAAAGCTATACAAAAGTCTTAAATTAGCTCGGCGCAGATCGCAGCGAGTGCCGCGCTGGGCATTTTCGCCTGTGTGATTGGCCTGCCAATCACTAAGTAGCTAGAGCCTGCAGCCATGGCCTGAGCGGGCGTCATGATTCGGCGCTGATCATCGCTGGGATGGTCTGCTGGACGAATGCCGGGCGTCACTAAGACAAAGTCTTTGCCAAAGCGCGCGCGTAGCATTGAGGCCTCATGTGCCGAGCATACAACGCCATCGAGGCCACAGTTTGACGTGAGGTCTGCTAACGCAATGACTTGGCTTTCGGGGCTTTGTGTAATGCCTACTTCTAGCAAGTCCGGTGCTTCCATGCTGGTAAGCACGGTGACCGCGGTCAGCAAAGTGCTGTAATTGCCTTTAGCTAAGCGCTCGCTAGCCGCAGTCATCATGCGACGACCACCACTCGCGTGAAGGTTAACCATCCATACGCCGAGATCAGCAGCAGCAACAACCGCAGAAGCGGCTGTATTGGGGATGTCGTGAAACTTAAGGTCTAAAAAAACTTCAAAGCCGCGCTGATGTAGCTCACGTACGAGATTTGGCCCGGCATAGGTAAATAGCTCTTTGCCAACTTTCAAACGTGCCTTTGATGGATCTATATCGTCGGCAAATGCTAAGGCTTGCTCAGCGGAAGTAAAATCTAAGGCAACAACAATCGGCGAACGCTTAACACTGCTAGTAATTGACATAAAACGCTCGATTAATACACAGGTGGTGGCGCGGGTGGCTCGTGGCTACGCGCAGTCAGTGCGTGTTGACGTGCAGTTTCGCGCTCTAGCTCTAATGCTTCGGCATCGGCGGCCTGAGTCGCTTCTTGCGCTCTCGCCTGCTCAGCCTCACGTGCTTTACGCCAGATGCTTAGGCGAGCTCTAAAGCTGCCAGCGATGAAGCCAACAATGGCGCCAACGGTTAGCGACATGAAAATAACAAAGCCAGCATTCACCGGGCCGGTATTGGTAAACAACAGGTTTAGGCTGACAGAATCGTTATTAACGATGACCATCCAAAACCCAGTAAATAGAAATATGAGCATGAAAGCCCAGAAGATAGCTTTTTTAATGGCACTCATGATTGATTACCCTCAATGGCCGTGTGACTAGCACTTTCATCGACGCGGTCACGCAATGCTTTGCCGGGCTTAAAGTGCGGCGAGCTTTTTGCCTGCAAAGAGACAGACTCACCAGTCTTTGGGTTACGACCTATGCGAGGTGCGCGATGATGCAAGCAGAAGCTGCCAAAGCCGCGTATTTCAATGCGCTCATTAGTCGCCAGCGTTTCTGAAAGCTGCTCGACCATGGTCTTCACTGCAAGCTCCACATCTTTGCCTGTGAGCAGCGTTTGCCGAGCACTTAGGCGCTCGATTATGTCTGATCTGGTCAATGTCATTGTGGCTCTCTCATTAGTACAAAATATTGAAAAATCAACACACTGATTCTAAACATAAAAAAACGGGAGTAGTCACCTACTCCCGTTTATTTTTACCACAAATCGCTAAGATCAGTTACCCATTTGGGCCTTGATCAAGTCACCAATGGTCTTAGGACCAGCGGCATCTTCTGGCTGATCTTTCAGGTTATTGATAGCTTCGCGGTCATCAGCTTCGTCTTTGGCTTTCACCGACAGGCTGATTAAGCGGGTTTTACGATCGATGCTAATGATTTTAGCTTCAACAGTATCGCCAACAGTCAGATGCTTAGTGGCATCTTCAACGCGATCGCGGCTCAGTTCAGAAGCGCGCAAGCTGCCTTCCACACCGTCCATGACTTCGATTGTTGCGCCTTTAGCGTCAACCGACTTCACGGTGCCTTTGATGATGGCGCCTTTGTCGAACTGGTTCACGAAATCACCAAATGGATCGCGCTCTAATTGCTTGATGCCTAAAGAGATGCGCTCACGCTCTGGGTCAACCGACAAGATAGTGGCTTCGATTGGGTCGCCCTTCTTGTAGTTACGAACAGCTTCTTCGCCTGGCTCATTCCACGAAATATCGGAGAGGTGAACCAAACCATCGATGCCGCCGTCGAGGCCGATGAAGATACCGAAGTCAGTGATCGACTTGATGTTACCGGCAACTTTCTCGCCCTTCTCATGTTGACGCGCAAAGGCATCCCATGGATTTTCGCGGCACTGCTTGATACCCAAGGAGATGCGACGACGAACTTCGTCGATGTCCAAGACCATAACTTCCACTTCGTCGCCGATTTGTACGACTTTCGATGGGTGGATGTTTTTGTTGGTCCAATCCATTTCCGATACGTGCACGAGGCCTTCCACGCCTTCTTCGATTTCAGCAAAGCAGCCGTAATCGGTAAGGTTGGTGATTTTGGCTTGGACGCGTGTACCTTCAGGGTAACGGCCCATCAATGCTAACCATGGATCTTCGCCCAGCTGTTTCAGACCCAAGGACACACGATTACGCTCGCGGTCAAATTTCAGCACTTTCACGGTCAGCTCAGTGCCCACTTCAACGATTTCGCTTGGATGCTTGATGCGCTTCCAGGCCATATCGGTAATGTGCAACAGACCATCGATGCCGCCGAGGTCGACGAATGCGCCGTAGTCGGTCAAGTTTTTCACGATGCCTTTAACCACTTGGCCTTCTTGTAGATTGGCCAGTAGTTGTTCGCGTTCTGCGGAGCTTTCAGCTTCCATCACAGCGCGGCGTGACACCACAACGTTGTTGCGTTTAGCGTCAAGCTTGATGAGTTTGAACTCGAGCTCGCGGCCTTCTAAGTGTGCTGTGTCGCGGATTGGGCGAATATCGACCAATGAACCAGGCAAGAACGCACGAATAGAGCCGATATCGACGGTGAAGCCGCCTTTAACCTTGCCAGACATGATGCCTTTGACGATTTCGCTGGCTTCGAAGATTTTTTCTAAGCGAATCCAGGTTTCGGCGCGTTTAGCTTTTTCGCGTGACAGCAGGGTGTAGCCCATGCCGTTGTCGAGTGCATCGACAACAACGTCTACTTCATCACCTACAGCGACTTCTAGCTCGCGGCGATCATTCAAAAACTCTTCACGGGCAATGACGCCCTCGGATTTCAAGCCAGTGTCGACCGTTACCCAATCACTATCGATGGCAACAACGGTACCTTTGATTAGAGCACCACGCTCTACATCTAGGGAAACTAAGCTTTCTTCAAACAGGGCGGCAAATGAATCAGTCATGTAATCCTTCCAGTGCCAGGGTGGCACTTATATTCAGCCGACGGACCAGCTCCGACGGGTTTATGGGGGTAAGAATTGGCAGCAACCATACTGGTAGTCGTCACTTGCCAATCCGCCAACAGCATAGGCATCAGGCGATGGCTATGCGCTAGTACTTTAAGCAGCAGCCTTAAGCCACTGCTTTTAAATCAAAAACTTTGCCAGCGCAGGCGCTTTTTTGGCCTCATCAAATACGCGCTGAACGACTGCATCTATGCCTAAATCAGTGCTATCTAACACTAAGGCACCATCGGCCGGCTTAAGCGGCGCGATGCTACGTTCCGTATCCCGTGTATCACGAGCGCGGATGTCGTCTATTAGGGCGGCGAGGCTAGCACCAAAGCCCTTTTCAAGCAACTGCTTGTAGCGCCGCTCGGCGCGCGCCTCGGCTGAGGCCGTAAGGAAAATCTTAAGATCGGCATCGGGAAATACCACAGTGCCCATGTCGCGGCCATCGGCCACTAAGCCAGGTGCTTCGCGAAATGCTTGCTGGCGTGCCAATAAGGCATTACGTACTTTTGGCAAAACGGCGACTTGCGAGGCGACTCGACCAGCCTCCTCTGTGCGAATTTCACGGCTAACATCTTCGCCTTCGAGCAAAATGACAGCCTCACCCTGTGCATCAACAGTGAACTGCACATCTAAATGAGCGGCTAAAACTTCCAGTGCGGCTTCATTCTCAATGGATACGGCATGGCGCTTAGCAGCTGCGCCCAATAGGCGATACAAAGCGCCGGAGTCGAGAACATGGAAACCTAGGCGCGAAGCGACACGGTGCGCAATAGTGCCTTTGCCTGAGCCACTAGGGCCGTCGATAGCAATCACAGGCACGTAAATTGGGACTGCTTGACGCTTAATTTCATCACTCATGCGTGGCTTTACTCTAAAGCTTAATGAAGGTCGTGTTCGCTAGCGCGAATACGCAGGCCACAACGGCGTGCAAGACCAATAAAGTCGGGGAAACTGGTAGCGACATTGGCGCAGTCGCGGATCGTGATCGTGTCAGTGGCGCGCAGGCCTGCGACTGCAAACGCCATGGCAATGCGGTGATCACCATGACTGATAACTTCGCCACCACTAATCGGGCCGCCAGTAATGACAATGCCGTCGACGGTAGGCAAGGCACTAACACCTAGTGTTAATAGGCCATCAGCCATGACTTGAATACGATCAGACTCTTTTACGCGCAGCTCTTCGGCGCCGGTGAGCGTTGTAACGCCATTGGCACAAGCAGCGGCGATAAATAATGCCGGAAACTCATCAATGCCTAGCGGCACTTGATCTTCTGGAATGTCGATACCCTGCAGCTGAGCACTGCGCACGCGCAAATCAGCTACAGGCTCGCCGCCTACTTCACGGGCATTAAGCACTTCAATATTGCCGCCCATGGCGCGCAGGATATTGATCACACCAACGCGTGTGGGGTTCATGCCTACGTGCTCAAGCACTAGATCAGAATCTGGCGCAATGCTGGCCGCCACTAAAAAGAACGCCGCCGAAGAGATATCACCAGGCACATCTATTTTGCAGGCCTTTAAGCTACCGCCGCCCTGCACCGAGGCTGTCGCGCCATCGGTTTTCACGTCATAGCCAAAGCCACGCAACATGCGCTCGGTGTGGTCACGTGTGGGTGCCGGCTCAGTGACTGAAGTAGTGCCATCCGCCCATAGGCCTGCGAGCAGCACGCCAGACTTCACTTGCGCGCTGGCCACGGGTAAATCGTAGTGAATGCCGCTGAGTTTGGTATTGCCGGTGATGGTCACTGGCGGTGTACCGCGCTCACCGGTAGTCTGAATATCGGCACCCATCAGGCGTAATGGCTTGGCAATACGCTCCATGGGGCGTTTTGCCAGTGTCGCATCGCCAGTAAGTACCGAGTTGAATGCTTGGGCTGATAATAGGCCTGAGAGCAAGCGCATGGTCGTGCCCGAGTTGCCGACGTAAATCGTACTTGGCGGCGCTTTTAGGCCATTTAAGCCAACGCCATGGACGCGCACACGGCCTTCATTAGGGCCTTCAATGACCACGCCCATATCGCGGAAAGCCTGTAGCGTAGCGAGTGCATCTTCGCCTTCTAAAAAGCCAGAGACTTCCGTGATGCCTTCGGCTATCGAGCCCAGCATGATGGAGCGGTGCGAGATAGATTTATCGCCAGGCACGCGAGCACGGCCAGTGAAAGTGCCACCGGGTTCAACAGTGAAACGCAATTCTTTATTTTGGGTCATGGACTTAGCATAGGCCGTACCGGCCAACATATGAGTGAAGTGTTCTCGAGCGGCGCGCGCGCGGGTAAAAACACCCAGCAAAGCATCGCCGTTTTCGGTAGTGATGGCCTCGCGCAGGCGCTTGGTGCCAGCCTCAAACGCATCTAATGCGCTAAGTACTGCCTCGCGATTGGCCAGGAAAATGTCGTGCCACATGAGTGGATCGCTGGCGGCAATGCGGGTGAAGTCGCGAAAACCGCCGGCAGCATACCGAAAAATGTCGAGGTTGTCTGATTCTTGCGCCAAGGTATCGACCAGAGAAAAGGCCAATAAATGCGGCAAATGGCTGGTGCGCGCAAGCACAGCATCGTGCTGCGTCACGCTCATGGTCATCACGTCGGCACCAGCGGCCTGCCAAACGGCCGTGACCAGCGCGACAGCTTCAGCTCGCGTGTGCTCCAGCGGCGTCAGAATGACTTTATGCGCAGAGAATAGGTCTGCCCTACCGGCCATAACACCACTTTGCTCAGAGCCCGCAATTGGGTGGCCAGGCACGAAATTTTCGGGCACATGACCCCAAACCGCCTTGGCTGCCGCGATCACATTGCCTTTGGTGCTGCCAACATCGGTGACAACGGCGCTGCTGCTGAGTGCTGGCTTAATCGCTGCCATCACGGCTTCCGTTGCATTCACGGGCATGGCCAAAATCACCAGATCGGCACCGCGAACGGCATCGGCCGGATTGCTATAGCCAATATCGATAATGCCGAGTTGCTGTGCAGTGGCGAGTGTTTGTTGGCTTCGGCTAGACGCGGTGATGCGCTCGACTAAACCGCGCTCGCGCATCAGCCGAGCCAAGCTCGAACCAATGAGGCCTAGGCCGATAAAGGCGACTTGTCGCAGTGGCCAGCGCTGCATATTAAGCCTTCACCTGAGCATCAAGAACACGGGATAAGCCATTAATTGCAAAGCTATTTTCTTCTTCAGTGCCGATGGATATACGCAGGTGATTGGGCAGGCCGTAGTTAGCCACAGGCCGCACAATCACGCCTTCACGCAATAGCGCTTGGAAGGTTGGCATGGCTTCAGTGCTCATATCGACACAGAGGAAATTGCCACGTGATGGGATGCTGGCGAGGTTTAACGACTGCGTGGCAAGCAACCATTGCTTCATACCCACCGCATTCATTTCGCGCGTTTTTTGCACGAATTCATCGTCATTAATGGCGGCTTCAGCAGCCACTAAAGCGAGGCTATTAACATTAAACGGCTGGCGCACACGGTTAAGCAGGCCGCTAATTTCTACGCTAGCCACGCCATAGCCCACGCGTAAAGACGCCAAGCCATAGGCTTTCGCCAAGGTGCGCGTCACGATCAAGTTCGGGTATCGGACGAGTTGCGCTAGGCCATTGAGTGCGGCTGGGTCGCTAACGAACTCGCAATAAGCTTCGTCGAGAACAACCACAATATGTGCCGGAACTGCTGCCATAAAAGCGTGAAAATCCGCTTCAGCGAACCATGTGCCGGTTGGGTTATTCGGGTTAGCGAGAAAAATGACTTTGGTTTTAGCGGTAATGGCCTGAGCCATCGCCACTAGGTCGTGACCATAGTCGAGTGCTGGCACGCAAACACCAGTGGCACCAACGGCCTGCACGCTGAGCGGATACACAGCAAAGGCGTATTGGGCGTAAATGGCTTCATCGCCCTCGCCTAAAAATACCCGAGCAATAATATCGAGCAGGTCATTTGAGCCGTTACCGAGCGTGATGGCCTCAAGCGCACAGCCAAAGCGCTGAGAAATCGCTTGTTTTAAGCGAAAGCCGCTGCCGTCTGGGTAGCGCCCTAGCTCTAGTGGATTTGCCAAGGCTTTTTGCATCGCAGCCAACGCCTTAGGCGATGGGCCTAGCGGATTTTCATTGCTGGCTAATTTCACCACACGCGCAAGGCCCAGCTCACGCTGAAGCTCATCCACTGGCTTGCCGGGCTGATAAGGCGCTAGGCCTTGAACGCCTGCGCGGGCTTGCTGCAAAAAGTTGGTCATTACAGCACTGCCTTCGGGTAAGAACCCAGCCATTTTACCTCGCGCATGCGCGGCTCAAGCTCTGCCATGACTTCCTGCACAGCGGCGTCGTCTTGATGGCCTTCGAAGTCGATAAAAAAGGCATAAGTCCAAATGTCATGCTTGCTCGGGCGGCTTTCAATGCGCGTTAAGTTGATACCGCGCCGATGAAACGGCTCAAGAATAGTAAACAATGCACCAGGCTGGTTTTTCGCGGTGATGATGATTGAAGTTTTGTCCGTACCGCTAGCGCTAACCGCCTCGCGGCCAATGATCAAAAATCGCGTGGTGTTATTGGGATTGTCTTCAATGCGCTGATGCAGCTGCTTTAAGCCGTAAATCTCAGCGGCAGTCTCGCCAGCAATCGCCGCTGAATGCCATTCGCCATTAACGCGGCGTGCAGCCTCGGCATTGCTCGACACCGCCACACGCTCGGCACGCGGGAAATTGGCATCTAACCATTGGCGGCACTGCGCCAATGACTGCTGGTGCGAGTAAATGCGCGAAATAGACTCAGTTTTTGTGCCCTCGCCAACCAATAAATGATGGTGAATTCTCAGTTCAACTTCGCCGATAATGCGTAAGTTGGAGTTTAAAAACGAATCCAGTGTATGGCTGACCATGCCTTCGGTCGAGTTTTCTACGGGCACCACGCCATAGTCGGCTGAGCCGGCGGCGACTTCGCGGAAAACTTCATCGATAGTCGCTAAAGGCGAGGTATTTACGCCATGGCCGAAATGCTTCACCGCAGCGGTTTGCGTGAAAGTGCCGTTGGGGCCTAAAAACGCGATATTGAGTGTGTGCTCGAGCGCCAAACACGCCGACATGATTTCGCGAAACAAGCGCGCCATGGTCTCGGGGTGCAAAGGCCCGGCATTACGCGCCATGACCTTTTGCAGCACCTGAGCTTCGCGCTCTGGGCGATAAAACACTGTGGTTTCGGGGCTTTCGCGCAATTTGATATGCGCGACTTGCTGCGCACAACGCGCACGTTCGCTGATTAGCGTTTGAATTTCACCATCGAGACGATCAATGCTTTGGCGCACGTCATCGAGGCTAGGCAAGGTTTCAGTCATCGGGCTAGTTCCGTGATGGGCGCGCGGGCTTAGCCGTAGCGCCGTTCAAAATCGCCCATGAAATCAATCAAGGCATCTACCGCAGCTTCTGGCACGGCGTTGTAGAGGCTGGCACGCATGCCGCCGACTGAGCGGTGACCTGCTAAGTTCAGCAGCTGAAGCGCTTCAGCTTCTTTTAAGAAGGTTTTGTCTAAGCTGGCATCGGCCAAGGTAAACGGCACATTCATCCGTGAGCGGTTAGCAATAGCCACTGGGTTTGCATAAAAGTCGCTAGTGTCGATGGCGCTATAAAGCTTAGCGGCTTTACGTGCATTAAGCGTGGCCATGGCCTCTAAGCCGCCCTGCGCTTTTAACCACTGGAACACTAGGCCAGACAGATACCAAGAGTATGTGGGTGGCGTGTTGTACATGGAGCCGTTTTTGGCAGCCACCGCGTAATCGAGCATGGTCGGCATGCCGGGCATCATATGGCCGAGTAAATCTTCACGAACGATGACGACAACAATGCCGGCTGGTCCGATATTTTTCTGTGCGCCAGCGTAAATCAGGCCGAACTTCGACACATCAAGTGGCTCGGAAAGAATGCTAGATGAATAATCGGCAACCAACGGCACATCAACTTGTGGAATAAAGTCGTATTCGACGCCGTGAATGGTCTCATTTGGCGTGTAGTGCAAATACGCAGCGTTTTTATCCAGCTGCCAATCGGCAAACGCCGGCACAGCGCGGAAATTATTGGCGACATCAGTAGCAACAACGTTTACGCCGCCAAATTTTTTCGCCTCAGCAATGGCCTTCTCCGACCAAACGCCGGTGCAAACGTAGTCCGCAGAGGCCTTGCCCGCGAGCAAATTCATTGGCACTTGAGCAAACTGCTGCGATGCCCCGCCTTGCAAAAATAAGACTTTATAATTGCTAGGGATGGCCAGCAAATCGCGGAGATCTTGCTCTGCCTGCTCGGCAATAGAGACGAAATCTGCGCCGCGATGGCTCATTTCCATAACCGAACAGCCACGACCATGCCAATCGACAAGGTCTTGCTGGGCTTGCTTTAGTACGGCCTCAGGTAAAGCTGCCGGTCCTGCACAGAAATTAAACGCTCGGCTCATTGCGCGCTCTCATCGATAGCGGAATCATCCGCTGCGGGGTCTTGGGAATCTTCAGCTACATCGACATTGGCCGCCTCGACATCAGGTAGCTCAACAGCGCTCGCTTCGATGACATTGCCATCTTCGTCGAGACCGTCATCTTCAATTTCATCAACGCGAACCGTACGAACTAGGCTTTCTTCTTTGCCTAGTTTGATCAGCGTCACGCCTTGAGTATTGCGCGATAACACCGAGACTTCGCTAATGCGTGTACGCACCAAGGTGCCTTGGTTGGAAATCAGCATCAGCTCATCGCTGTCGACTACTTGCACAGCACCGATTAGCTCGCCATTGCGATCGCTAGTTTGCATGGCGATAACGCCTTGGCCGCCGCGCTTATGCGTAGGGAACTCAGTGACGGCGGTACGTTTGCCGAAGCCATTGGCCGATGCGGTTAAAACATAAGCTTCAGAGTTGGCAACTATAAGTGAGACAACGCTGGCTTTTTCACCTAAGCGAATACCGCGCACGCCCATGGCAGTACGGCCCATGCAGCGGACATCACTTTCATGGAAGCGAACAGCTTTGCCTTCGTTGCTGAACAGCATGATGTCTTGCTCGCCATCGGTAACGGCAGCGCCAATCAGCACATCGTCGCCGACTAGATCGATAGCTATCAAACCCGCTGTACGTTGGCGTGAGAAAGCTTGTGCTTCGACTTTTTTCACTGTGCCATCGCCAGTGGCCATAAAGACAAAATGGCCTTCTGGGTATTCGCGCAATGGCAGAATGGTGGTGATGCGCTCGCCTTCGACTAGCGGCAGGATGTTGACGATGGGCTTGCCTTTCGAACCACGACTGGCTTGCGGCAGCTCGTACACTTTTAGCCAATAGACTTTGCCGGCGCTGGTGAAGCAGAGCACGGTGTCGTGGGTACTGGCGACCAGTAAATGCTCTATATAATCTTCGTCTTTCATTGCTGTCGCTGAACGGCCACGGCCGCCACGGCGTTGCGCACGATAATCGCTGACTGGTTGAATCTTCGCATAGCCGGTATGCGACAAAGTCATCACCACATCTTCTTCGGTAATGAGGTCTTCAAGCGTCAAATCTAAGCGCGTAGCAATGATCTCAGTGCGGCGCTTATCACCGTAATTGCTCAGCACTTCTTGCAGCTCTTCGCGAATCACATTGAGCAGACGCTCTGGCTCCGCCAAAATCAGCATTAATGCTTTAATTTTCTCTAATAAGTCACTGTATTCAAATACTAATTTGTCTTGCTCAAGGCCGGTCAAACGGTTCAGACGCAGGTCCAAAATAGCTTGTGCTTGCTCAGGCGACAACTTGTAGCGATCGGCAATAAAGCCCATGCCATTGGCTAGGCCATCTGGGCGACAAGCGTTGATATCACCTGCGCGCTCCAACATGCCCTGCACTGCACCAGGCAGCCAAGCCTCTGCCATAAGGCGCTCTTTGGCCTCAGCTGGGCTTGGTGATTTTTTAATCAGCGCAATGACAGGATCGATATTGGCCAGTGCTACCGCCAAACCTTCCAAAATATGGCCGCGCTCACGCGCTTTGCGCAATTCAAACACCGTGCGGCGGGTAACGACTTCACGGCGGTGACGAATAAACGCCTCGAGGATCTGCTTAAGATTCATGATCTTAGGCTGACCTTCGTCGATCGCCACCATATTGATGCCAAACACGCCTTGCAGCTGGGTTTGAGCAAACAGGTTATTAACCACAACTTCGGCAACTTCACCGCGCTTTAAGTCGATGACGATACGCATACCGTCTTTATCGGACTCATCACGCAGCTCTGAGATACCTTCGATTTTCTTCTCTTTCACCAACTCCGCGATTTTCTCAATCACGCGGGCTTTGTTTAACTGATAAGGAATCTCAGTGAAAACAATAGTTTGGCGATTGGTTTTAGCATCGATCTCAATATGATGACGGGCACGCATATAGATGCGGCCACGACCGGTGCGATAGGCCTCGATAATGCCCGCACGACCATTAATGAAGCCAGCCGTTGGGAAGTCTGGGCCGTGGATATGCTCCATCAAGCCATCGACATCGAGATCAGGGTCATCGAGCAAGGCCAACACGCCATTGACCACTTCGCTCATATTATGCGGCGGAATATTCGTCGCCATGCCAACAGCGATGCCGCTGGAGCCATTGACTAAGAGGTTGGGGATGCGCGTGGGCATAACGGCCGGAATCATCTCGGTACCGTCGTAGTTAGGCACCCAGTCGACAGTTTCTTTGTCGAGATCGGCGAGCAGCTCGTGGGCGAGCTTAGTCATGCGCACTTCGGTGTAACGCATAGCAGCGGCGTTATCGCCATCAACAGAACCGAAGTTACCCTGACCATCGACGAGCAAATAGCGCAGCGAGAACGGCTGCGCCATACGCACGATAGTGTCGTAGACGGCAGTGTCGCCGTGCGGGTGATATTTACCAATGACGTCGCCGACGACACGCGCCGACTTCTTGTAAGCTTTGTTCCAATCGTTGCCTAGCTCATTCATCGCGAATAAAACGCGGCGGTGCACCGGCTTCAGGCCATCGCGGACATCGGGTAAGGCCCGGCCGATAATGACACTCATGGCGTAGTCTAAATAGGACTGGCGCAGCTCATCTTCGATATTGACTGGTTGAATTTCGTTAGAAACGTCGGTCATGCAGTTTTCTCTTCTTTTGGGCCGTCGTTAAAGCGCTAGATTCTAGCACAGAGCGGCGCATTCAGTAGCACTCTTGGCCACCGCGAATTAAGCGTTTCGGGCTATACTTTGCCGCACATTTCTGCTGGCCTGCGCGGCTACTACTTGCGAGATCAAGGAAACAACCCATGACACAAGCCACCGAGCAAAAACCGTTGCAAAACGTCGACGCGAGTGAAATCGCCAAATTTGAAGCCCTAGCCTCGCAATGGTGGGATAAGCAGTCGCAATTTAAGCCACTGCACGACATCAACCCGCTGCGTTTAAACTGGGTCGATGAGCGCGTATCGCTATCTGGCAAACGCGTGCTAGATGTCGGCTGTGGTGGTGGCATTTTGTCGGAAAGCATGGCGCGACGAGGTGCCGAGGTGCTGGGCATCGATATGGGTGAAGCACCGCTGAATGTGGCCAGACTTCATGCCGAACAAGAAGGCGTCACGACGGTGAGCTACCGCCAATGCACGGTGGAGTCATTAGCAGAAGAAATGCCCGCCAGCTTTGATGTCGTCACCTGCTTGGAAATGCTCGAGCACGTGCCTGATCCGTCTGCGATCGTGGCGGCCTGCTATCGCCTGGTTAAGCCCGGCGGCCAAGTGTTTTTCTCCACACTCAATCGCAACCCAAAGTCTTGGCTATTTGCCATCGTCGGAGCCGAATATGTGCTGCGCATGTTGCCGCGCGGCACTCACGATTATCGCAAATTCATTCGCCCAGCAGAACTGGCACGCTGGGTTCGCGAGGCAGGCCTCACGCTTAATGACATGACCGGCCTGCACTTCAACCCGGTCACTGGGCGCTATTGGCTAGCGCCAAATGTCGACGTCAACTATATGCTCGGCTGCACGCGTGTGAAGGCTGATTGATGCGCCCCGCCGCCGTTTTTTTCGATCTCGATGGCACGCTAGTCGATACCGCACCCGACTTTTACGCTGGCATCAGCCGCATGCGCAGTGCACGCGGCGAGCAGCCCCTGCCCTATGCACCCATTCGCGCAGCCGTCTCAGCAGGCTCTAAAGCGGTCTTAGCCGCCGCTTATCCTGAGCTTGGCAGTGAGGCCGTAGAACCTTTGCGCCTAGCCTTTCTCGATGACTACGAAGCCCATATCGCCGATCATTCCCGCGTATTTGAAGGCTTAGATGCTGCTTTGCTTGCGCTTGAAGCCGAAGGTATCGCATGGGGCATTGTCACCAATAAGCCAACACGCTTCACTCATCCGCTATTAAAAGCTCTGGGGCTAGATCAACGCGCCGCTGCCGTGGTTTGCGCCGATGAGGTCACACAGACCAAGCCACATCCCGAACCTATGCTGCTGGCCTGTGCACGCGCAGGCGTTGCGGCGCGTGAGTGTATCTATGTTGGTGATCATGCCCGCGATATTGAGGCTGGACGGCGTAGCGACATGCTCACAGTTGCCGCTGGCTGGGGTTATTTGGCCGATGGCGAGCAGATGAGTGACTGGCAGGCCGATATTGATTGCGCCACAGTCGCTGATTTCTCGCGCTGGCTAATGACCACACTTTAGGCGCCTCACTAGCGACTCTCCTTGAGTCGCTTTATTGTGCCACCCAAACAATTTTCCTTTAGGAGCTCACAATGTCTGTCGAGAAAGCATTAGCTGAACGCGTTATTTTAATCACTGGTGCTAGCCGTGGCATTGGCCGCGCAGTGGCTATTGCAAGCGCGGAGGCTGGCGCTACGGTGGTGCTATTGGGCCGTGAAGAGGCAACATTAGGCGCTACTTACGACGCCATCGTTGCTACTGGTGGCGCTATGCCAGCCATCATCACACTAGATTTAAGCGTCGCGCACCCTGAACTCTGCCAGTCGGTAGCCGAGCAAATTCAAGCCACATTCGGCCGCCTCGATGGCCTAGTGCATAACGCCGCCGATCTTGGCGATATCACGCCGATGGAAATGTACGACCCCGACACTTTCGATCGTGTCATGAGCATCAATTTACGCGCGCCTTTTGTGCTCACACAGGTACTGTTGCCGCTATTAAAAGCCAGCCCAGATGCCAGTGTAATCATGACTGGCAGCAGTGTTGGTCGCAAAGCACGGGCATTTTGGGGCGCCTATGCGCTATCGAAATTTGGCATTGAAGGCCTAACGCAGCTATTTGCCGATGAATTAAAAAACACCAGCAATGTGCGGGTGAACTGCGTCAATCCAGGAGCGACTCGCACCAGTATGCGTGCTAGCGCTTATCCAGGCGAAAACCCAGAATCGGTGAAAACACCGGAGTCCATTACCCACCATTATGTGCATTTGCTCAGCGAAGCAGCTCGCGGCATAACGGGGCAATCGATTGATTTAACGGCGAAAAGCTAAGCGAATGCCATAGTGCCGACGAAAGCGATATTGAAGAGCCTAATCTTCGCGATGAAGCTCTTCAATATCCGCCAAATGCATCTCTAACGCGCGATAGGAGATAAGAATCTCCCTGAGTGACAACGCCAGCGATGCCAACATCAGCAGCAAGCTCAAAATGAAGCTAATCAAGGCCAAGTTGGGCTGACTAAGCAGCACCATACCGATGCAGACAATACACATCACCATGCTCGACACACCGCAAGCCTGCATATTGCGAATCAGTAGCAAGCGGTGACGCAAATGTGCCATTTGCGCCAATACGGCTGGTTCAGGTTTTAGCTTGTACTGATCATGGAGTTGGCGAATCAGATTCGCTAAAGCCAAGAAGCGATTGGTAAACGCCAGCAACAGCAAGGAAATTGCTGGGAATAGAATCGATGGTGTGCTGACGTTAATATCCATGGCTTAGCGCTTATTTGTCCGTGCCGCCATCACGACGCTGCTGACGCAAATAGCCGCCCTTACGTGGTGACTCTGCACTTTCAGCAGGCTTGCGCTCACGGCGCACGGGCTTATCTGACGATGTCCGCACTGGTTTCTCAGTGTTACGCGCCGGTTTATCGCTAGAACGTGATGCACCATCGACAAAACGTGGTTTCAGCGGATTTTCACGCTGCTTTTCAATGCGGCGACGCGTGATGCCAAAGATGCCGGAGCCATTGCGACGAGGACGTAACTCAACCGCACCTAGAAGCTTATCGATATCGGGTTTATCAAGCTCAATCCAACGGCCAGTACGCAGTTCGCGTGGCAATACTTGTGTGCCGTAGCGAGTACGCAGCAAGCGGCTTACTTTCAGCTCTTGCGACTCAAATAAACGACGAACTTCGCGGTTACGCCCCTCTTTCACCACCACCTGCCACCAGCGGTTAAAGCCTTCGCCACCAAGCTCCGAAACGCTTTCGAACTTAGCAGGGCCATCTTCCAGCTCAACGCCAGCGCATAAGGCGCGCTGAGCATCCTGAGTGAGCTCACCCATCACACGCACAGCGTATTCACGCTCAATTTCGCTGGATGGATGCATTAAACGGTTGGCAAACTGGCCGTCATTGGTAAACAGCAACAAGCCGCTGGAGTTGATATCAAGACGGCCGACCATGACCCAACGCTCGCCGGTGATGCGTGGCAGGCGGTCAAATACGGTTGGGCGGCCTTCGGGGTCGGAGCGCGAGCAAATCTCACCCTCGGGCTTGTAATAGGCAATGACGCGGCGCTGCACATCCGACTCAAGCGAAAACTGCACCAGACGGCCATCAAGGCGCAGCTCATCGGCAACGACAATACGGTCGCCAAGCTTGGCCAATGCGCCATTGACGCTGACGCGACCATCGAGAAT
>NZ_CEYEMI010000004.1:72941-92583 GCF_982810325.1 Paraperlucidibaca sp. | reverse complement strand
GTTCCATATGCCGGCGTGAGCCTAAGCCAGAACGGGCGAGAACTTTCTGTAATTTTTCACTCATGAGCAGCTGCTTCCAAGTCGGCCGCAATCTCGGCGAGATCGCGTATCGATGCCAGCGCGGGTAAATCCGCTAGGCTTTTTAAATTAAAATCGTCAAGAAAGTGCCGTGTGGTGGCAAATAACGCCGGCCGGCCGGGCACTTCTTTATGTCCTGCTACACGCACCCATTCGCGCTCTAGCAGAGTTTTTACAATGGCGGTGCTGACAGACACGCCACGAATATCTTCAATTTCAGAACGCGTGATAGGTTGGCGATAGGCAATCAACGCCAGTGTCTCTAGCAACGCACGGGAATAACGCTGCGGGCGTTCATCCCAGAGCTTGCTTACCCACGGGCCAACATCATGGCGAACCTGAAAGCGCCAGCCTGAGGCGACTTGCCTAAGCTCAACGCCGCGATCGGCATAGTCTGCATACAAGGCATCGAGCAAGCTTTTGATACTGCCGGCATCTGGCCGATGTGCTTCATCGAACAAAGCTTGAATCTGCTCAATGCTCAACGCGCGACCAGCGGCAAACAACGCGCCTTCAATAATCGATTTGAGTTCATCAGGATTCATCAAATGCCCTCTCTACATCGCTCTCAGACGAGTCATCGCCAAGATCAAGATCATTACCTTGTGCCTCGCCAATGCGCGCTCGAACATGCAAATCGGCAAAAGCATCGGCTTGGACGATGTCGATTAAGCCTTCTTTGACCAATTCCAAGATCGCCATAAACGACACGACCACACCCAAGCGGCCTTCACTGACACTAAATAATTGCACAAATGGCACGAAGCGTTGACCTCGTAATAGCTCCAAAATATTGCTCATGCGTTCGCGCAAAGACAGCGATTCGCGTGAAATTTGGTGTGACACGGTTAAATCGGCGCGGCTCAACACATCTTGCAAGGCCAATAATAGTTCGCGTAGCTCAACCTGTGGCGGCTCTACTGGGCGCTGGTAATCCGGCGCTTGTGCTTGCGCGACAAAAAAGTCACGGCCTTCGCAAGGTAGGCTATCGATATGCTCAGCGGCTTGCTTGAAGCGCTCATATTCTTGCAACCGACGAATAAGCTCAGCTCGTGGATCGGCCTCTTCTTCACCCTCGGCATTGACGGGCCGCGGCAACAGTAAGCGTGACTTAATTTCGCCCAACCAAGCTGCCATCAGCAGATATTCAGCAGCTAAATCGAAATTAGCCGCCTGCATCAAATTCACGTATTCCAAATATTGGTGGGTAATACGCGCCACCGGAATATTCAAAATATCGATATTTTGCGCACGAATAAGATAGAGCAGAAGATCTAGTGGCCCCTCGAAAGTGTCGAGAAAAACACGTAGGGCATCGGGCGGAATATAGAGGTCATCGGGAAGCTTGGTGTAGTCCTCGCCATTCACCTTTGCAATAGCAAACAAGTCTGCCGGCGGCGTCATTGACACCTCGGGAACTTGATTACTGGTGCTTTCGGCTGTGGTCATGGACTCAGCTGGCATGGCGTTATCTCGGAGTTTGCCGCTTCTCAGCGGTAGGTTTGGCGAATTATGCCGCTATTTTAACGAAATAACCCGCCATTTTTAGCTTTTAGCCGTTGTTAGTCGCGAAAGGCGCTGACATCGCCTAGACCTTCGCGCATGACTTCCGGCGTATCGGTAGTGAAATCAATCACCGATGTGCTGCTAACGCCGCCATGTCCTGAATCCAAAATGGCCTCTACCCGACGCGCCAGACGCTCAACTATCTCATCAGGATCAGTCATCGGCAGTGAGTCGCCGGGCATCAATAACGTTGCGGTTAACAGCGGCTCGTCTAGCAACGCCAATAGCCCAAGTGGCACGGGGTGCGCTGGCACACGAATACCGATGCTTTGTTTTTTCGGATGCAATAAGCGCTTCGGCACTTCGCGCGTGCCCGGCAAAATAAAAGTGTAAGGTCCTGGCGTATGCGCTTTTAGCAGGCGAAATACGCTGTTGTCGACCTTGGCATAAGTGCCGATTTCCGATAAATCGCGGCACATCAGCGTTAGATGGTGAGACTCATCGAGCTCACGCAAGCGGCGCAGGCGCTCCATCGCGGATTTATCGCCAATGCGGCAAGCAAGTACATAGCTGGCATCGGTGGCCATGACAATTAGATCGCCCGCCATGAGGCGATCAGCGGCCTGTTTCAGTAAGCGTGGCTGAGGATTATCTGGGTGAATACGCCAATGCTGTGTCATGGGTAAATCCTTAAGGTGCTTATACTTATACTAGTTGAGGAGCTGCTTGTTCTGAACTAAAGGCATCTGCGGCCCAACCCCAACGCTGCCAAACGGGCTCGCAGCCTTTGGGCAATTTCGGGAACCGGCCCAAAGCAATCCACGGCGCCGGTTTGCCATGATAATCACTGCCTTGCGATGCTGCCAAGCCACGTTGCTGCGCGAGTTGGGCTAGATACTGCACCATATCGGGCTTTTCAGTCGCCGTGGCTACCTCAATAGCCAAGCCGCCAGCATCTTGAAACGCCGTCATCATCTCGCGCATTTTGGTTCGTGACAGCGGGTAACGGCCGGGATGCGCCAACACCGGCACCCCACCCGCCTGCAAAATCCACGACACGGTATCCTCCAAACTGGCCCAAGGCATGGGCACAGACGCCGGTTTGCGCGGGCCTAAATAGCGATCGAAACCCTGCTGCACCGTAGTGACATGACCATTTGTATATAGCCATTGACCAAAATGTGTACGGCTAATGCTTTCCGGGTCACGCGCGAGCGCCAGTACACCTTCATATACGCCGGTCATGCCCAGCGCTTCTAAACGCTCAGCAATAGCGATAGCGCGGCGCGCACGAGCGCCGGCCTGCTGAGCAAGGCCTGCAACTAACACGGGATGATGAATATCGACTTGCAGGCCAATAATATGAACATTATGCACACCCCAGCTGGCGGAAATCTCAACGCCGGGAATCAAAGTAATGCCATGCTCGAGCGCAGCTTCTTGCGCCTCTGGCACACCCGAAACACTGTCGTGATCGGTCAATGCCAAAGCTTTGACTCCGGCTTTCGCGGCCAAGGCGACTAACTCAGTAGGCGATAAACTGCCGTCGGAATAGCGGCTATGGCTGTGTAAATCGATCGCGGGCATGGTCGGCGCTCATGTGCTGCTTTAAGATGCAGCACTTTAGCAGGTTTGCCGCGGCTTGCGGCACTCACCGAGACGGAGCTGTCATGAAAGCCTTGTTGGATTTCCTACCCATCATCTTGTTTTTTATCGCTTATAAATTAGAAGGCGTGTTTGTCGCCGCCGGCGTGTTAATGGTCGCTGTCGTGGTCATCTACGGCTATATGTGGTGGCAACAGCGGCGCTTAGAAACCAGCCAATGGATCACCGTCGCCGCCACCTTAGGCTTGGGCTCGTTAACGCTCATTTTGCACGATGAAAAATACCTGCAATGGAAAGCACCTGGCGTCTACGTCTTACTCGCACTGGTTTTTCTCGGCAGCCAATGGCTGGGCTCACAACCAATCATCCAGCGCATGATGGGTCACGCGGTGAACTTAAACCCAGCGCAATGGCGCGGCCTCAATATGGCTTGGGCGATATTTTTCCTCGTCGCCGCTGCTGCTAATGCCGCCGTCGTGCTGTATTGGACAGAGTATTGGGTCGACTTTAAGCTTTTTGGCAGCATGGCAATGACCTTCGGCTTCGTTATTGCGCAAGGCGTTTGGCTAGTAAAAAGTGGTGCGATAATTGAAGCGCCGGCTCAGGAAAATGGAGAACAATAATGTGGTATGCCCTTTGGTGTGAAGATACTCCCGACTCTTTATCAGGCCGCCAAGCTGCACGCCCAGCGCACTTAGCTCGCTTAAACGCGCTCAAAGATGAAGGCCGCCTACTTCTTGCTGGGCCACTGCCGGCCATCGATAGCCCAGACCCCGGCCCTGCTGGTTTCACTGGCAGTTTGGTGGTTGCAGAGTTCGACAGCCTCGTAGATGCGCAGGCGTTTGCCGATAGCGACCCCTATGTGGCCGCCGGTGTTTATGCGCGCGTTACGGTTAAGCCTTTTAAGCTCACCTTGCCATAAGCATTCTATTTTGAAACCGCTTATTTTGAAGCGTTTATGACGCAGCACATTGTCGTTGTTGGCGCTGGCATAGCTGGCGCTAGTTGCGCATGGGTATTGGCTAATCGCGGCTATCGAGTCACTGTGCTCGATGCCGCTAGCAAGCCTGGCTCCGGCGGCTCTGGTAATCCCTTAGCGATTGTTTATCCCAAACTGGTTAATGCTGAGCTAACGCCTAACCATCTGCAGTCATTGGCCTATTTGCATACTTTGGCGCTGCTGCAACAGCCGCCATTTGCAGAGCATTTTCAGCAAACCGGCGTGCTTTGGCTTGATCAAGAGCGCAGCTTGCAAGATGTCGACGCCAGCCATCCATGGTGGCAAAAACAGGTTTGGCGCTTAGATGCTGAGGCTGCCAGCGAGCAAGCCGGCGTAACGTTAAATCGCTCGGCATTGTGGTTCCCCGATGCCGGCTTTATTCGCACGGATGGGCTGTTACGCACGCTATTGGCGCATGAGAATATTCGCACGCTGTTTAATACCCGTGTGTGCGGGGCGGAAGCTCTAGATTCGCGATGGCGCATTAGCAGTACGCAAGGTTACTTTTCTGCCGATGCGCTGGTATTGGCCTACGCCGGTGGCTCAGCAATTTCGCTCACCGATGGCCTGCCCTTGCGCCCTGTGCGTGGGCAAATCTCGCAATTTCCAACAGCATTTCCGCTGCGCACCACACTTTGTTATGGCGGGTATTTAACGCCTAGCGATAATGGCAATCACTGCGTCGGCGCGACTTTTTCGCCGATGGACTTACAAACGGATATTCGTCGCCAAGATCATCAATTTAATGCCAATGAGTTAGGCAAAAGCGTGCCGAGTGTGGCAGAAAGTCTGCCGCCATTTGATGACTGGCAAGGCCGCGCTAGCCTGCGTTGGCAAACGCCCGACTTCTCACCAATGGCTGGCCGTCATGATCCATCGCTGCTACATGTATTAACTGCGTATCCGCCACGAAAACATCGACCTGAACTCGCAACGCCTGATCTACCGCCGCTCTATGTCAGCATAGGCCACGGTGCCAAAGGCTATACGCAGGCTTGGGTAGCTGCGGAAATCATTGCCAATGGCATATCGAACACGCCCTCGCCGTGGCCAGATTTTATAGCCAAGCAGCTAGCACCAGATCGGTTTATTTGGCGGGATTGGCAGCGTGGGCGCTTATGGACGCCACGCCGCGCACGAAGCTAGCTGCGCACGGTAATTCTGCTCAGTGCTTTTAACGCGATCGGCGTAGGCCATTAGCCACGGTTTACGCAGATAGTTATTGCGCGCAAAACCGGCGCGACCTTCGTGGTAAGCCAAATACAGATTGCGCATATCGCCTGCTTGAATGCCCAGCTCCATGCGCGTGCCGTAGTGATACCAACCAACGAAATCGATAGCGTCAGAGAAATTATCGCGGCTGGCAAACCAGCGATTTTGCCTAGTCACATACTCATCCCACGTGCCGTCTAGCGCTTGCGCATAGCCATAGGCCGAAGAGGCGCGACCCCATGGGATAAAGCCTAATAAATAGCGTTTCGGCGGGCGGGCATCATGACGATATGACGACTCATGATAAATCGTCGCCATTAACACTGAGGCAGGAATGCCCCACTGCGCTTGCGAATCACGAGCGGGTTCACGCCACCCTTTTTTCTCGGCAAACACGGAACACACGTTAAGTGCATTTCTCGGCGGCGATGTCGATGCGCAGGCAGCTAACATTAAGGCGATGCATGCCACGATTAAGCCCCTCATGACATCTGCTCATGTTCAGCTAGCAGTGCTAATAACGCAGTTTCATCTAAGATTTGCACCTGATGCTCTTTGGCTGCATCGAGCTTGCTGCCAGCACGCTCACCAGCAACCACGGCATGGGTCTTTTTCGAGACGCTACCACTGACTTTCGCACCTAGTGCACGCAAACGATCACCGGCCTCATCGCGCCCAATAGTTGCCAAGGTGCCGGTTAGCACCCAAGTTTGACCGGCTAAGGGCTGAGGTAAATCTTGCGCGGCGGCTTGATCCGACCAATTCACGCCTGCGGCCTGTAACTGCGCAATGATCTGCTGGTTGTGTGGCTCGGAGAGGAACTGGCGTATCGAGCTGGCCACCACAGGGCCAACATCGGGCGTGGCTAAAAGCGCGGCTTCATCGGCAGCAAGCAAGGCATCTAAGCGACCAAATTGGCGCGCCAAAGCCGCGGCCGTGGTCTCGCCAACATCACGAATGCCCAGCGCATAGAGAAAACGCGCCAGTGTTGTGTCTCGACTCTTCGCGATGGCATTGAGCAGATTGGTTGCAGACTTTTCTGCCATACGCGGCAAAGTTAATAGTTGCTCAGGCGTCAGCGAATACAAATCAGCACTGCTATGCACTAACTCTTGGGCAATGAGCAACTCAATCCATTTGTCGCCAAGGCCGTCGATGTCCATAGCGCGGCGTGAGGCGAAATGCTTGAGCACTTCTTTGCGCTGAGCTGGGCAAAAAAGCCCAGCGCCACAACGTGCAACCGCTTCATCTTCAAGTCGCACAACGGCCGATTGGCACACGGGGCATTGCGTCGGCAACGACACGCGTTGGCGCTGCTCATGCTCGGCGTCGTTTTCATCGAGTCTGCGCATGACTTTAGGGATGACATCGCCAGCACGATAAATCACCACACGATCGCCAATGCGCAAATCTAGACGCTCGATCTCGTCGATATTATGCAGCGTGGCATTACTCACCATAACGCCGCCGACAGACACTGGTGTTAAGCGCGCCACCGGCGTTAAAGCGCCAGTACGGCCAACTTGAAAATCCACCGCCTCTAAAAGCGTGCTCGCCTCTTGCGCAGGGAACTTATAAGCCACCGCCCATCGCGGCGCTCGCGCGACATAGCCTAAGTCGCGCTGGAGCTGGCGGTCGTCGACTTTCACCACCATGCCATCGATGGCAAAAGGCAATGACTCACGAGCATCGAGCAATGACTGCCATGCCTGCTGCACAAAAACTGGGCCGCGACCTTGCTTGACCAAATGGCTTTGCTTAAAGCCTAGGTTTACTAACCAGCTTAGGGTTTGGCCATGGCTATTGGGCCAATCAGCGCCTTCAATTTGCGCGACAGCATAGGCGTAAAAATCTAAAGGACGTTGCGCGGTGATGCTTGGATCGAGCTGACGCAATGCGCCAGCCGCGGCGTTGCGTGGGTTTGCAAAAGGCTTGTCGCCACGTGCGATCTGATGGGCATTAAGCGCTTCAAAACCTTGCTGTGGCATCAATACTTCGCCGCGAACCTCGAGCAAGCTAGGCTCATATTTTGACTGTATTAGGCGCAATGGCACGCTGCGAATAGTGCGAATATTGGCGGTAATGTTTTCGCCAGATTGGCCATCGCCGCGCGTCGCAGCTTGCACCAAAATACCATCGCGATACAGCAGGCTGACCGCGAGACCATCGAATTTTGGCTCGCAGACATAGGGTAAGCCGACGCTCAAATCCCAGCCCAAACGTTCACGCGCGCGCTGGTCAAAGGCCAGCCATTCATCTTCAGTCAAAGCGTTATCGAGCGATAACATCGGCACACTGTGTGTAATGGTTTCGAAGGCTGAATCTGGTGCAGCGCCGACGCGCTGACTTGGCGAGTCGGGCGTGATGAGTTCGGGGTGAGCTTGTTCTAGCGCCAGTAACTCGGCATACAGCGCATCGTATTCGCCATCGGGCAGACTCGGTTCATCGAGAACATAGTAGCGATGGGCATGGTCGCGCAGCACGCGGCGCAGATCATCTATGCGTACTTTCACAGAAGCAGTTGCCGACATTAGGCGCTGGGCGAGCGACTTTCTATAGCCACTACCTCATCACGCCAATCGGCTAATTTGCCAGCCGTTAATATCTGACCTTGATCATCGAGCATATCGGCCTGCAAAGCGCTGGATAAACGACGTGCGGTATCGATCATCAAGTCATAGGCAACTAGGCATTTATAGCCGGGTAAGCCGAGAAATAAGCTCACGCCAGGCACGTTGTCACGCGACAAGGTGTCGATGTCGAAAGTGCCAGGCTCCATGGCTTGTGCGAGGCTAAACAAGATCGCGCCCTGACCTGTCGGATGTTCATGGCGGTGAAAAATAGCCATGTCGCCGTAACGCAGGCCATATTGCAGCAAATGCTCGAGCAATAATCGTCCGGGAATGCCATCTTCACGCGCCATGACATGAATAGAGATGACGCGGTCAAAGGCGAGCTCTGATTCGTCGATGCCACCAAGTGAAGGTGAGTCATCCGCTGCTTCTGGAAATAAGTCGTCTTGAGTTAGCGCGGCAACTGGCGGCTCTTCGTTTTCGATGATTGCAGCTGCAGGCCCAGTGCCGTCTTGAAAGCCAGGGTAAAAAGTAAGCGCTTCAGCTTCCGTTGGCTCTTCTGACACGGGCTTAGCCTCAGTAACCGCAGCCTCAACTTCGCTACTAACTGGCTCTGACATCGGCTCAAGCACTACCTCAGGCGCTGCTTTAACCACAGCCTCTGCCACCGCGGGTGCTCTATCGATAGTCGGCTCAATGCGAGATTGCTCAGCAGCTAATGCCGCCGCCGCGGCTTGCTCACGCGCACGCACGCGAACTTCGCCAACGATCTCATTACGCTCGATAGGTGTGTTGTCGAGACGCTCCGGCGACACGCGCTCAATGCGCAAACTTAAGCGATTGGCTCGCTTGCGCCATAAATAGATAATAACTGCGACCACTAATGCAGCTATAAGATATTGAACCCATTGTGTATTCATAGTGGCACTCATGTTGATTTGGTTCGTCGAAATGCTGGCTTATTGATTCGCCAACGCGGCGGCTTCATCCACATTGACCGAGACTAATCGCGATACGCCCGGCTCTTGCATCGTGACACCCATTAGCTGCGTGGCCATTTCCATGGCAATTTTATTGTGCGTAATATAAATGAACTGGACCTGCTGTGACATCTCTTCTACTAATCTAGCAAAACGAGCCACGTTAGCGTCATCTAGCGGCGCGTCGACCTCATCTAATAAACAGAATGGCGCCGGGTTGAGCTGGAAGATCGAAAACACCAACGACAGCGCCGTTAGCGCTTTTTCACCGCCAGAGAGCAGGTGAATTGTCGAGTTCTTCTTGCCTGGTGGGCGCGCCATAATTGTCACGCCGGCCTCGAGCAAATCATCGTCAGTCAGTGCTAAATAGGCACTGCCGCCGCCAAAGACTTTCGGAAACAGCGCCTGCAAGCCAATGTTGACCTTCTCAAAGGTCTCCTTAAACAAGGCGCGAGTTTCCTTATCAATTTTGCGGATGGCATTTTCCAATGTCTCTAGCGCTTCCATTAGATCGGCATCTTGCTGATCTAAGTAGGTTTTTCGCTCAGATGAACTGGTAAATTCATCAATTGCTGCCAAGTTAATAGCGCCCAATCGCGAAATGCGCTGACCCACGCGCTCCAATGACAACTGCCACTCTTGCTCGCTCGCCTGAGCTGGCAACTGTTCGAGCATTTGCGCTAAGTCGCCCTGAGCTTCCTTCAATAAATCCGCCTGAGCATCGCGGCGAGTAGCGATGTTTTGCCACTCCATGCGCAGGCTATTGAGGCTGTCACGAACAATTTGCTGCTGTTGATCGGCGCGGGCACGGCCAGCCTCAGCATCGCGTAACTGTGTTTGCAAGGCCTCAACTTGGTCACGAAGTTGCGCTAACTGCGCCTCGGTTTCCAAATGCTGCTCGAGTAAAGCCTCAAGCATTTGCGGGTCTTCCGAAGCCGCTTGGTTAATGCCTAACAGTTGCTCAGCCAAACTTTCGCGGCGTTCGCGCAGATCATCGACTTGTGAGCTCACACGCTCAAGGCCGGCGCGCAAGCCTTGGCAGCGTGCGGTAAGGGTTTGTGTCGCCAGCGCACTGCGGTGCAGGCCATCGCGCTTATCGCGCTGCATTTGCCGAGCCTGTTCAACCCGATCGCGCAGACCTTCACGCTGGCTTAGTAAAACTTCGCGCTGATGAGTGTCATTGCTCATCAGATCGATGGCTTCTTGCAGGCTTAATCTGGCCTCAGCTAAATACTCATGGTCGATCTGCGTTTGCCGGCTGACCTCATCAATTTCTTGCAAAATGCGGTCACGACGAGCAATGAACTGCTCTAGCCGTACTTGTCGCGCGCCAATTTGCCCCTGCGTATCGCTGACTTGTCGATAGCGTGCCGTGACATCGCGCTGCTGTTGCTCGCGATTGACCTCGGCATCACGCAATGACTCGCGTAACTGCTGCTGTTCGCTTTGCGCGGCATCAAGCTCAGCACTTAATAGCTCGCGCTGCTCTGCCAATTCACCCAATTCACGCCGGCGCGCTAACTCACCAGCGCTGGCATCTTGCGCCTGCGTTTGCACGCGCAGCCAATGCTGGCCCAACCACAGGCCATCCTGCGTGATCAACGAACTTGTAGCAGCCAACTGATGGCGTTGTGCCAAGGCATGCGGCAGCGATTCAGCTGTCAGCACCTGACTCAAGGCCTGCTGCAACCAATGCGGAGCCCCTGTGACCTGCGCTGCCAATGTGCCTTCAGTAGTTAGCGCTGCGCCATTCGAGGCCTCAGCAACCGACAATACACCTTGCGGCAAGTCATTAAGCTGATCGGCCAGATGATCTAATGAACCCACCGACACCGTGTGTAATTGCGCACCCAAGACAGTCTCAATCGCTCGCTCCCAACCCGGCGTTACCCGCAGCGCGTGAGCAATTGGTGTGGTATCGATTTGATGTGCTTGCAGCCACGAGTTAACGCCGCGCTGGCCTTTTTCAGCCGCCTCTTGCAGCGCCAATAACGCCGATTCACGCCCCGAGAGTGCCTGCAAGGCTTGGCGCTTGGCATCTAGTCGTGTACCGGCATCGCCTAAGGCCACACGTTGCGACTGCAAAGATTCGACAGTGTCATCGAGGCGCTGCTGCGCTTCATCGGCCATGAGCTGATGCTCTGCGGCCTGCTCATTGAGCTCATCGAGCTCCGCCTGCAAAGTGCCACCAGATAAGCCCGCTTGCTCAGCTTCCAGTCGCCCTAAGCGCTCTTGGCTGCGGCGCAAGGCCTGCTCTTGATGGGCAATGCGTGACTGCTCAACTTCAGCGCGTTGGCGTGGTGCTTGTGATTGCTGCTGAAATTGCTCCCAGCTCTGCTGCCATTCGTTCAGCGTCAGCTCAGCTTCAGCAACTTGCTCATTGGCGGCCTCCGCTTCCGCTTCCAATAGGTCCTGCTGCGGCGATAGCTCCATGAGCTCCGACTCGGCTAGCGTTAACGCTTCGCGGTCAGTCGCCAATAGTTGCTGAGCTTGCTCACGCTGCTGCTCAACACTGTTTATTGAGGCGTTAATTTCGCTGATGCGCTCGAGCTGATAGCGCTGGGATTGCTGCAAACGTGCTATGTCGCTGCCGAGTTGGTAATACTGACTTTGCACGCGATTAAACTCATCGCTAACGCTAAATTGCAGCTCACGATCTCGCGTAATCGCAGTTTCAAACTCACGCACGCTGGCGGTTGCTGCTTCCAAGCGCGTTTCTAACTCGCGAATCTGTGCTTCTTGCTGCGTGACTTGGCTCTCAAGGCCACGCCAGCGCAAGGCATAAAGTTGGTCGCGGAGCAGGCGCTCTTCTTCCTTTAATTCTTTATAACGCTCGGCATCACGCGCTTGCTTTTCCAAATGCGACAGCTGCTTGCCCAACTCATCGCGAATATCGCTGAGGCGCGATAGGTTCTCGCGAGTGTGACGCATACGATTTTCAGTTTCGCGGCGACGCTCTTTGTACTTCGAGATGCCCGCGGCCTCTTCGATATACACGCGCAACTCTTCCGGCTTCGACTCGATTAATCGCGAAATCATGCCCTGCTCGATGATCGCGTAGGAGCGTGGTCCCAAGCCTGTGCCTAGGAAGATGTCGGTGATGTCTTTACGGCGGCAGCGCGTGCCATTGAGGAAGTAATCTGAGCGCGCCTCACGGGTAACTACGCGCTTGATGGAGATTTCGGCGTATTGCGCATATTCGCCGCCGAGGGATTTATCGGCGTTATCGAAAATTAGCTCAATAGATGCTTGGCCTACGGGTTTGCGCACGCTAGAGCCATTAAAAATGACGTCAGTCATCGACTCGCCGCGCAACTGTTTAGCTGAGCTTTCACCCATTACCCAGCGCACCGCATCGATAATATTGGATTTGCCGCAGCCATTGGGCCCAACAACCGCAGATAGGTTGGTCGGGAAATGCGCGCTGGTCGGGTCAACAAACGATTTAAAGCCCGCCAGCTTGATGGTTTTCAGACGCATAAAATATTCCTAGCGGCGGTGACGACGAGCCCAAGCCATTTCAATTTGTTTAACACGAAGCAAAGATTCCAGCACTAAATTACGCTGATGTAGCAAATATTCTTCTAACAACTCTACAGCCCTATCGCTCTGGCGCAGCATGATGGCGTCGAGCAGGCCCTTTAAAAAGCCAAAAGCCTCTTCCATTTCGCGGCGACTAACCTGCAAGGCTAAATAAGCCGCACGCCGTGCGCTAGGCTGCAAGTCGGCCAAGATAGCATCGAGGTAGGGATTTCCGGCAAATGGTTGCGCCAAGCGCAGTAACTCATAGCCACGCTCATAGAAGCGCTCAATATCTTGCGTGCTAAGCGCCTCTTCCATTTCCGCTAATGCGGTCATAAAAGGTGGCAAATCGGCTTGATGCCAAAGCATGGATATGCGCCGCACAATCAAGCTGTAATGCAGAATCAGCAGCTCATAGAGACTTTTCAAAGATGCGGGGCTGAGCTCAGTCACCACCGCTCCACGACGCGGGAAGATAGTAATCAGATGGCGGCGCTGCAAAATTAAAAGTGCTTCACGAACTGCGCCACGACTGACATCCAGCTCGCCGGCAATGCGCATTTCCTGAATACGCTCACCTTCGACCAACTCACCAGAGATGATGAGCTCGCCAACATGATGGGCAATTTGTTCAGCTAGGCTGTCGTTGGCTCGAAAGCTCATGTGTGTCTCTGTTAATGTCCGCCAACGGCGCATTTAATGTGGCGCTATGCTAGCACAGGCAAGGATTAGCTCCAGCACACTGTCGATTGTCCGACAAGCAGCAAATTCAGCAGCAATACTGATACATAGACTCAGTAAATCTCAATTTAATTATATAAAGTAGCCTGTTAGAGTGCGCACTGACTAAAATGGTGAGTGTGCTATGTACCGCTATGATGCTTATGATCAACGCATTGTCGATGATCGCGTGGCCCAATTTAAAGATCAAACTGAGCGCTATTTAGCTGGCGACTTAAGCGAGGATCAATTCCGCCCTCTGCGTTTGCAAAATGGCCTATATATCCAACGTTATGCGCCAATGCTGCGTATCGCGGTGCCTTACGGCATGCTGTCATCAGACAAATTTCGCAAAATCGCCGATATCACACGCCGCTATGACCGTGGCTATGCCCATGTCAGCACTCGGCAAAATATCCAGCTGAACTGGCCAAAGCTCGAAGATGTGCCGACCATTCTTGGCGAATTAGCCACGGTTGAGATGCATGCGATCCAAACCAGTGGCAACTGCATTCGTAACACCACGACGGATCAATTTGCTGGCGTCGCTGCTGGTGAGATTGAAGATCCACGGCCAACTTGCGAATTAATTCGCCAATGGTCAACATTTCACCCTGAATTCGCCTTTCTGCCGCGCAAATTTAAAGTCGCAGTGAACGCCCTGCCCGAGATCGATCGCGCCGCCACACAAGTGCACGACATCGGTGTTTATATTGTTCGCAATGACGCTGGCGAAATCGGCTACCGTATTTTAGTTGGTGGCGGCTTGGGTCGCACTCCAATCATCGGCGCCATCATCCGCGAGTTTTTACCGCGCGAAGACTTAATTGCCTATTTGGATGCGGTTTTGCGCGTCTACAACTTGCATGGCCGTCGCGATAATAAATTCAAAGCACGCATCAAAATCTTAGTAAAAGCGCTCTCGCCAGAAGTTTTCGCTCAGCAAGTCGAAGCTGAGTTTGCGCATCTGCAAGGTGGAGCTTTGACGGTACCTGAGACTGAATTTGCACGCCTAGCCAGCTTTTTCACAGAGCCTGACTATGTCGCATACAGCGGTGATAGCGCTGACTATTTGAAAGCACGTCAAGAAAACTCAGTGTTTGATAACTGGGCGCACCGCAACGTCAGCGCCCACAAAATTCCGGGCTATGCCATTGTTACGTTGTCGCTTAAACGCACTGGCGTTGCTCCAGGCGATATGACTGCCGAGCAAATGGATGGTATTGCTGATTTAGCTGAGCGTTATAGCTTTGCAGAAATTCGCACCACCCACGAACAAAACGTGGTGCTTGCCGATGTCGCGCAAGATGATCTGCTTGAACTCTACGGCGAATTGAAAAAGCTCGGCTTTGATACTGCCAATATCGGCTTCTTAACCGACATTATTTGCTGCCCAGGTGGTGACTTCTGCTCACTAGCTAATGCCAAATCACTTCCTATTGCCGATGCGATCCAGCGCCGCTTCGACGACCTCGATGCGGTATATGACATTGGCCCATTGAACCTGAACATTTCCGGCTGCATGAATGCTTGCGGTCACCACCATGTTGGCCACATTGGCATCTTGGGTGTCGATAAAAAAGGCAGTGAGTTCTACCAAGTCTCACTAGGTGGCAACCAAGGCCATGATGCCAGCCTCGGCAATATCTTAGGCCCATCATTCAGCGCCGAAGCGATGCCCGATGTCGTTGAAGAAATCATCAACACCTATCTCGACATGCGCACAGAAGGCGAAAGCTTTTTGGCCATGTATCGCCGTGCCGGCATTGCCGTATTCAAGGAGCGCGTTTATGCCAACGCTGATTAAGCACGGGAAAATAAGCCCCGACAGCTATGTTGAAATCATTGGCGATGAAGCTGGTCTGGTTTTACCCGAAGGCGATATTTTATTGTCGCTGAACTGCTTCAATACTCATCGCGCTGAAGTACTAGCTCATGCCGGTCGTAAAGGTGTGATTTTAGCGCCCGATGAGTTTGCCGAAAGCATTGCCGATGTGGTCTCGCAGCTCGACCTCGTGGCCATTCGCTTCCCAAGCTTTGCCGATGGCCGTGGCTACTCCACGGCGTATTTGCTGCGTACACGCTATGGCTTCCGTGGCGAGTTACGCGCTATTGGCGACGTTTTTAAAGACACGCTGTTTTATCAGCAACGCGTGGGTTTCGATGCCTTTGTTTTGGCTAGTGATGCCGCTGCTGAAGTCGCTCTCCCCGGCCTGAATACTTTCTCCGAGGTGTATCACGGCTCTGCAGATAATGAGAAACCGCTGTTTTTACGCCGTAACGCATAGCGTTAAGCGTATTAGTCAGCCATAAAAAATGCCCCAGTTACGGGGCATTTTTTATGCTTTAGATTTAGCTTTTCGATGATTTAAAAAACAATCTAAAACCAAAGTACGTCATCGCCACCAAGCTTAAGCTGCTGAGCAGCAACATGAGCTGGCCTGACCAACCCCAGTATTGCCCTGTATGCAGCATCTTCCAGGACAAGGTGAGCTGCTCGCCCATGGGCTTTTGCGCAAATAGCTTGTGCTCAATACGCTGGCCTTTAGCATTAAAGCGAATATCATTTTTCTCGCGAATATGCGCTGCGTCAGGCAGCCAATACGCTACTGCAACATCAGCATCTTTAGGCGTAAATACGGCCTCATCAAAGGCGCCGACATCACGAACAAAGGCTGGCCATGCGGGGCTCATCAAGCGCTGAAAGCTTGCTGCATCGAAAAGTGCCGGCGCTGTCTTTGCAGGTTTTGGCTTGTACTCAACTGACAAGGCGCTGTAAATCGCTTTTTTATACGGCTCATAAGACCACGATAGACCCGTAGATGCCGAAAAAACAAAGAGTAATGCCGCCCATGTACCCAACACTCCATGCCACTGGAAAGCATGAGCGCGGCCCTTTAAACCACGGCGTGCGAGAAACCAGCCACTCAGCTTAGGTGGTCGTCGTTTCCAGCGTAAATACGAGCCCCCAATGACCATGCCTAAGAGCAAAATAGCCGAAATTCCGGTGATATTTGAGCCGAAATCGCCTAAGAGCAGCTCACGGTGTAAATGCTCGACGGTCTCAAAAAACTCTTCGCCACGAACAGCTGGTAACAATTCGCCGGTACTGGGGTGGAAATAGTGAACGCTAGGCTTCTGATCAGCGCTCAAAGCTACTAAGGCTAGCGCTGGAGCTTGATCCTGGCCGGCCACCGTAACGTTAGCCCACTGCGCCTGCGGGTATTTTGCCGTTACCGCAGAGATAAGCTCGACGGGGCTTAGGCGAGCGCCTTCGGCACTGACCATTAAGGTTTCGGCATTGATGGTGCGAAGAATTTGCGGCTGAAACGCCATTAGCGAGCCAGTTAAGGCGACAAAGGCCATGACTAGGCCAGCAGTGATTCCGATCCAACCGTGAAAACGTTTAATGACAGCGTGCATCATGAGTCCTAATTAGGTAATTCGGTGACAAAGCCAACTTTCGCCAAGCCCGCATCTGCACTGGCGGAAAGCACTTGTGCAAGAGCCTCATAGGGCGTGGTTTTATCGGCGCGCAAGTGTACTTCAGTATCTTTTGCAAACGTGCCAAGTAAAGCTGGAAGTTCAGCCATGGTGACTTCTTTGCCATTGACCATCACGGCGCCTGCCGCAGTCATCGCAACATCCACAGGCTTCGCGGGCGTCACCAATGGTTGCGAGCTAGCTTGCGGCAAGTTCACCTTCACAGCATGCGACATAAGCGGCGCAGTAATCATAAAAATGATCAATAAAACCAGCATCACGTCAATAAATGGCACCATATTGATCTCGGCATTCGCCTCAATCTCATCGCCTTGTTCAAATGAGCCAAATGCCATTAGGAGGCCTCGTTGGTCTTTTTAAATGGGGTAACGCGTTTCACTTCAGCAGGCATGGAGTTGCAAACTAGGCCTGTTGAAAGGAACGCAAAGACATCGTGTGCGAATGAGTTGAGCTGAACCATGGTGTTGCGGTTGAGACGAACAAAAACGTTGTAGGCAACGGCGCTTGGGATCGCCACGGCTAGACCTAAGCCAGTCATGATCAGTGCCTCACCAATTGGGCCTGCCACTTTATCCAGGCCGCTTTGGCCGGACATGCCAATGACCATTAGCGCATGATAAATACCCCAGACTGTGCCAAATAGGCCAACAAATGGCGCGCTTGAAGCGACCGTTGCCAGAAAAGTTAAGCCGCCCTCTAGGCGAGCTTTATCTTGATCGATGGCACGCTTGAGTGAGCGCGTGAGGAAGTCTTCGGCGCTGCCGGCTTCGATCAGCGAATTACCATTGCGCGAACGATGCTGCTCAATAGCAGTAAAGCCGTGATGCACTAAATGAGAAAATGGATCGCTGATGCCAGTGCTACGAATGCGCTGAGCGACAGCTTCTAAGTTAGGCGCGGCCCAAAAAGTATGTAAAAACTCGCGCGATAGCTTGCTAGTCTGCGAATAACGCCAGCCCTTGATGGCGATGTAATACCAGCTGCCGACCGACATAATCAGCAGTGTGGCAAGGATGAACAAGGCGACGGCATCGGCCTGTTGGATAAAGTTAGTAAAACCCATGAGTAACTCCGGTTAACGGGTTAATTTAAAATTCAGTGGCACCAAAACCCATTCAGTAATGGCTTGGTCACCTTGTTTTGCTGGCACGAAACGCCAGCGCTTCACCGCAGCGAGAGCGGCTTCATCTAAGCGTGGAAATAGACTGCTTTCAGCAATCGTGATGTTTTTGGGCAGGCCATCGGCGCCGACTTGAACGCGCAGCATGACGCGGCCGGTTTCGCCATTACGACGAGATAACGCCGGATAGCTCGGCGTTGGATTATTTAAATACGCTGCATCAAATCGTGGCGGTACCACGGCAGGCGCAAGTGCCGGTTCTTCTTTAATCGGCTTAGGTGGAGTTTCCACTGGCGTTGGCTGCTCAACGACCACAGGTTTTGGCTCTGGCTTCGGTGCCGCAATTGGCTCGGGGCTCACGACACGCTTTACTACTGGCTTAGGCGGCTGTTTTTGCACGGGCGTTGGCTTAGGCGGCGTTGGCGTCGGCTTGACTGGCGCCTCCACTGGCGGGCTGGCACGCAGCATTTGGATCGATAAGACATCGATAACCGGCGGCGTATTAGTCGATCGCCATTGAAATACGGCTAGCAACACCAGCACATGCAGACCAATGACCAATAGCAATGATAAAGACTCGGGCTGGCGCAGGGTCTGCCATGGTGATGCATGCGTGTGTGAGGCTGAATTCATGGGCGCGATAATAGTGAGATTTGTGGAACGAATCAATCAAATGAGAATCAATATCGTTAATTAAGTGATTGCCCATTGCCGTAGCAGGTTGTTGTAGACGCCAGTGAGTTGGCGATGCTCTGCCCTCGCCTCGGCTAATTGTTGCAGATGCTGAATGCTTTGATCTAGATCAAAGAGCAATTCGCGCTGAGTATCGGCGGCCACCAAACTTTGTATCCAGCAGATAGCAGCGACGCGTTCACCCGCCGTTACTGGCTCGACCTGATGCCATCGGCTCGTGGCATACAGCACTAGCGAGCCCGCTGGCAGCTTTACTTCTTGCACGCCAAAGCCAGTATCAATGCTGAGCTCACCACCGCTGTAGCTATCGGGGTCACTGAGAAATAATGTCGCGGATAAGTCGCTGCGAAACAGGCCTTTGCCATCGTCGCTGGCCATGATGGCGCTATCGATGTGCAGACCGTAATGGCCATTATTGCGATAGCGATTAAAGCGTGGCCGTAAAATGCTCTGCGGCAAAGCAGCTGAAATAAACAAAGGATGCTGGCTTAGGCGCTGGCGCAACTTATCGGCTAAGGCTTGGCCAAGCTCGCATTGACTAGCCACCTGCTCATTTTGCTTAACACTTTGCGAAACGCTGCCGGCCGTTGCTAGACCGTCTTGCCATTGCGCCCTCGTTAAGGCTTCGCGGTAAGCGGCAACTTCAGAGGCATCGAGTAGATCGGAAATAATCAGCATAGATGGCTCGGGCTAAATAATGTGTGTGGGCCGATGTCGTTGATGTGCAGACAACCGGCCTGCGCCATGGTGATCTCTAGCTCATCGCGAAGTATGCGCAAGAGATGCGCAACGCCTAGCGCTCCGGCGGTGGCTAAAGCATAAATATAGGGACGGCCAATCATCACGGCGTTGGCGCCTAGGGCGATGGCCTTGAATACGTCGGTACCGCTGCGCACGCCACTATCGAGCAAAAGCGTGAAGTCTGGGCCGACCGCTTGGCGTATCGCCGGTAGCGCATCGAGACTGGCCATACCGCCATCGAGCGCACGTCCGCCGTGGGTGGAAACGATAATGCCGGCTACGCCTAAGCTCTGTAGTCGTATGGCGTCATCTGGATGTGTTACGCCTTTTACTAGCACTGGCAGCGTGGTCGATTTCAGCAACCATGCTAGGTCTTCCCAAGTGGGTG